>JAAKFT010000053.1 GCA_011064935.1 Chlamydiota bacterium
GGTGATATGTAGTGCGCCTATTCCGCCCGGATTTACCGTCTGGATCAGACGTTCAATGATCTGTTTGCCTCTTTTTAGAGGAATATGCTGGAGAACGATATAGGAGTGGACCAAATCGTAGGTAGCGTCAACTCGGCTCAGTTGATCATCCGATAGGATAAAATCAACATTTTGGATATCCCGCTCCTCACAGTTCTTCTTTGCCGCTGCGAGCATCGAAGGGGAGACATCCACTCCAACCACTTTGTCGAACTCTCTGGCGAGAGGAATCATTAACCGCCCCACCCCGCATCCGAAATCAAGTGCCGATCTTTTCTGCCCTAGTTTACCAAATCGGGAGGTAATGACTTTCAAGACATTCTGAATATGCTCCTCGCCGCTGCGGAAGAAACCATCTTTTACATCTCCTGCGAGATGCTTCGCACGGTACTGTTTTTCATTGAGCACATAATAGGGTATCTCTTGCCCTATTTTTTCGAAGGTTTTGTCACTTTGATTACGTAGCATAACGCTTAAAATTATGGAAAAAGTGAATTAAAGGCTAGCCCTTATTCCTTGTCGCTCCTTTTCATCGCTGCTGCGATAAACTGGACAAATGGAAGAATATCGTGATCCACGCTGGCAGTTTCAAGTGCAGAAAAATAGCGTGCCCTTTCTTCAACATGGATGATAGTCCAGGGATAGCCTCCTGAGGCAAGCATGGTATTCATCAAAAAACGTCCGATGCGGCCATTTCCATCTATATAGGGATGAATAAAAACAAAAATAAAGTGTCCTAAAAGGGCGCGGACGCCAGCATCTTCTTCATCTTTTAAACACTGAAATAATGTATCCATCGCCTCACACACATATTCTTTCGCTAGGGGTGTATGTCTAGAATAACGAATATAGACTTGGCTTCGCCGATAGCCTAATAGATCGGTTTCTCGGAGAAGCTTAGCTCTCACGGAAGGAGAGAATAACTTTTGATACCATTGAGTAAGATCGTCTTCAACTATTTGTCCTGGAAGGGAGCCTTTGAGGATTTTTGTGACCGATTGTTTAACTTCATGAAAGGCTTCAAAATAACCCCTCGCTGCTAATGCATCTCGCAACTGTTGATCCTCTGGATCAAAGTCAGGATTCCAATGATTGTTCTCGACTTTTTCGATGAGTTGTTTATTCACATGATAACCCTCAATAGAAAGAGAGTGATAAGCATCTTGAGGGTAGAGTTCTGTAACATGCTGTAAATAACGTTCAGGATCCATTGAAACAGCTGGTCTTTTGGGAAAATGATCGAGTACGAATGGACGAAATGCTTTCCACATAGCTAGAATGCGAGAAGAATGAGGAGATAGATAGTGACTTCCTGTTAATAGTGGAACCTGATGTTTGAAAGGATTGGTCTCTTGGATACGTATTCCAGCTTTTGCAATTTCTTTGGAAAGCTGATCCACCATTTTCTTATTACCCACAAAACGATAGGCACCGATCAGCCTTCCTGCTGCTCGCTGGAAGTTATGTTCGACAATAACACGTATTAATTCAGAGGGATGGCGAATGGACTGCAGAGCGATTTCCGCGTCCTGTGGTGAAGAGTGAAAAAAAGTAGGAGTGACCTTGCAGAGCGCATAGGGTAAGGACATGGTTTGAAGGCCGGAGAGAGTGATGCGTTCTTCGGGAAGGCGTTTTGGGTCTGCGTAGACTAAAATTGAAGTGTCAAAAGGAAGGGGAACTGTAATACCGCTGCCACGACGTGCTATCACGATCACCTGTTTGGGAATAATATAATTGCCCAAGTGCAAATCGAGGGAACATTCGGCAGATAAACAATATTCGGTGCCGTGATGATAGCTCAGGTATACATTGAGAAAATCCCAGAACGAGGCGTACCATGCCGATGAATCACCCGGTAGAGCATCGGGCCGTACGAGAAAATACCATCCCCGAATAATCTCCTCTAACCAGTCATGGCGAACCAGGAGTTCTCGGTCGGATCGCGAGATTTCACTCGTGTGAAGAACGTGAATTCCCCCTCTTTTCTCCACAATCTTGTGAATTCTTGAGAGAGCATCGGTGACATTTCTCTGAGAAACCATGATAACCTGCTGTTCATTTTCTCGTATTTCATGTTATCATTTTCTCGTATTTCGTGCGAGCATTTTCTCGTGTTTATACCATTTCCCAGAAATAAAGACACAAAGGCGCATCACGAAACGTGTCAGATTTTGGCGATCGTTTCGAAGCTCATATTTTTAAATATGAACGAGAAAGGATCGCCGAAAGATGGCGCGGTTCGTTGGTGTGAATTTGTATCTTTATTTCTGGGAAAGGGTATTAGTGTTAATCCCCCAGGGATTCTCCCTCTGAGATAATCACCTGATGGCCGATCGTTTTGCCGAGCTTCTTGCCGGTGGTATGGTCGATGGGATAGTGAACCCCTCCAAAGAGGCGGGCGTGGCCATCCTCTTCACCCATTTTCTTCCACTGATCACTTTTATCAGAGAAATAGTATGAGAGGATGGTGGCTGCGGTGTCAGCGCGAGTGGAGTGACAGGAAGGGAAACTCGGAGAGGAAGGGGCTGGAGCGATAGGCTTGAACTTGGGGTCGTATACATAAGGTCTTGGGATGTTGTAAGTATACTTGGCCTCTATGCAGACAATCGTCGCATCATAGAGTCCCATCGTCAACACCGATCGAACAAGGAGCATTTGGGCCAGAGGAATATCGGACTCAAACAGATAGTTGTTGGTAATCACTCTCCAGTCGGCATCTTCGTTGTCTGCCCAGAAGAGAGCAGACTCTTTCTGCTTTTTGGTAAGCATTTTCTGAATTCTCTTCAGTTTTCCCATCTGTTCTTTCCACCGATTATCTCCCTTTGGGGGTGGTGGAGTTGGTCGAAAATCCTCAATGGGGAAGACTATCCAAGTGAGCTCTTTGGCCACCTCTTTTTCCGGTGGAATAGGAGAACGGGGTGATTGGGTGGCCTCTTTTTGATAGCGCTTTTGGTACTTAGCAAAAACAAGGGAAGCCAGCTTTTCAGAGTATGGATCGTTCGTGAACTTTTCAGGATGTGGAAAGTCAGGAAAAAAGAGTTTTCCTATCTTTTCGGAGATGGGATCTAAGCTTCCCTCAAAGTGGTCCTGAGTATTGTAAGATAAGAAGGCGGCATCGCGCTGCGCTGCGTAGAGATAGACATAGAAACGAGGTGGAGTATAGGAAGAGACTTTGTTCTTTTCGAAATAGTCTTGAGCGATCTGATCCCACTTTTTGAGCTGTTCTTCGGTGATTTTCTGAGTAGAGGAGAGGTTTTTTAGCTCGGATGAGGTGTACCGATAATAGGTGGGTAGCTCGGAAGAGGAAGTTGCATGTTCGGCTCGAACATGCAACAACAGTAGAGAAGCTACTAGGAAAGTCGCGATGAAAATTAAGGAGAGGGTGGTCTTTTTACTTATCATTGTGCTACCAATAGCATTATAATTCTTTTGTTACAATGTTGCTGTCGCTTGAAGAATTAGAGAAGAAGTTTTTTGTCTCTGCTTCACAAAATCAAACAAGGAGAAGCGATGATCTCATTCGTGATACCACTCTTACTCTTGGGACAGTCGGCCCTTCATCCTGAGGCGGCCTCTGGATGGGAAGCGAAGGAGCCAGTCTACGCGGAGAAGATAATGGTAGTCTCCGCCAACCGTCATGCTTCAGAAGAGGGGCTCAAAATCTTACAAGAGGGCGGGAGTGCGATCGATGCAGCAATTGCGATGCAGATGGTCTTGGGTCTCGTGGAGCCACAATCTTCTGGGATCGGTGGAGGAGCGTTGATGCTCTACTATCGAAAAAGCGATGGAAAGGTGGTGGTTTACGATGGGCGCGAAATAGCACCAAAAAAGGTTCCCAAGAGCGTAGATACCAAACTCGGTGGAACAGCGGTAGCGGTACCGGGATTACTTAAGATGGTTGAACTTGCCCATCAAGATGAAGGCAAGCTGCCATGGAGTAGGCTTTTTGACCGGGCTATAGAGCTCTCCCAAAAAGGTTTTCTTATTTCACCAAGGCTGAATCAACTGGTTGAGGCTAGCTCCGAACTCGATACTTTCTCAGAAGTTCAAAACTATTTTTTTTCTCAGGAGACTCTTCAGCCAAAACCTGTGGGAAAGATGCTTAACAATCCAGAGCTAGCCCACGCCTATGGAGTGATTGCCTCTCAAGGAGCGGCTCCTTTTTATGAGGGAGAGATCGCTCGAGATATCGTCAAAACGATTCAGAATGCTGCCGTAAATCCTGGCACCATGACGTTGGAAGATTTGGCTGCCTATACCATCGAAAAAACTGAGTCTGTGAGATTTACATATAAAAACAACGACTTCGCTACGATGCCCCCACCATCCAAAGGAGGCGTTGCACTCTCACAGATGTTTGGGCTCCTAGAGACTAAAGATTTGAGCTCATACAATCTGGGATCGGTCGAGTTTATCGATCTCTTTTGCAAAGCCAGCCGTCTGGCATTAGCTTGTCGATCCTCTAACTCTGCTACATCTCAGATCTGCGTAGTGGACGGCGAAGGGAATATTGTGACGATGACCACGAGTATTAACCATGGTTTTGGATCCAAGTTGATGGTACGAGGGTTCTTGCTCAACAATACGATGGATGATTTTTCAGCTGAATGTGAAAACCCCGTCGGTTCTCGAAAAAAGCCGCTCAGTTCTATGACACCGACCATTGTCTTTGATAAACAGAGTAAGAAGCCGATCTTGGCTTTGGGTTCTGCAGGAGGGTCGGCGATTGTCGATTATGTTGCTCAAGCCCTTTTTGGTGTTCTAGAATTTAAGATGAACATCCAAGAAGCGATTGATTTCCCTCACTATGTGGCTATCGACGAGACCATTACCCTTGAAAAGGAAACCTCCTTGGAAAAAGACCAAGAGGCTCTAGAAGCATTGGGAAACAAGGTGGTGACAGTCCCTCTGACCAGCGGAACCGCCGGTATTTCAATCACTTCCGAGGGGCTAATCGGTGGCGTCGATCCCAGACGCGAAGGGGTCGCCCTCGGAATTTGAGTATCTTAAATGTCTCAATATAGCCTCATTCTTGCGCAAAGTTGAGAAATATCAGCTCAGTTACGGACGTTTTTCTTTTGCGTTTTAACTTTTTCTTAACATAAATCCGTGAATATACTTCAATGGCCACCAGAATCTCTGCTCCGGTGAGACCATGAAGAAAATATGGATTGCGCTTTTGCTCACGTGCTTCAGCTTTTTGGTAGCTGAAGAAACGCTTTTTGATCCCCCTTCAGCCAAATCTTCTAAAGATACCGTAATCGACGAAAGACAGAACTATTTCTAAACTTCTACCCCTAACAAAATCTCTCCTAGTGTCAATCCCGTCACAGGAGACCTCGTTGAGGAAGAGGCCGATCTGATCATCGCCGGGATAGAGTCACTCTCCATCCGCCGATTTTACAACCACACAGCCATGTACGAGCCCCGTTATGGAAATTGGCACTACAACCCCGAATCCTTTCTTGTTGCTAACTTCGAATGGGCCGGCCAGGAGCGCTTTGCAGCCGTTGGGGCATTGGATGGCAGCGTTGCCAGCTTCAAACAAGCCTCGCCCTCCGTCTACGCCTTTGATCTCCAAAAAGGGTATGCGAATTTTCATCCAACCGGCCAGACCCATCCACTTAATACAAAAATCAACTATTCCAAAGTCGGCGACCCAAAAAACTACCATCGTTTTTTTTGGCAAGGGACAGTGGTGGATGGCAAAGGATCCACCCGGCAGTTCAGATCCTCCATGCACGCATGGCTGCACCATGTAAATTACAAGACCGGCAAAAAAACTTTTCTAGCCCCCGGCAGTACAACAACCTATCAATTAAACCCCAATGTCTGGACACCCTACCAACTTCCGATATACGAAGAGAGAAAGCCGAATGGCAACATCATTTGTTACTCGTACGAACGCTGGAAAGATGACAAGTATTTCCCTCACCCCCATCTCCTGCAAACGATTACAGCCTACAATAGTGACAAAACCCAACTTCTGGGATCTCTAACCTTTCAATACACCAGAGATAAAAAAGATGAGGTCCTAGGTTTCAAAGTCATTGGTAGCGATGGCAGAGAGCTCAGGGTAGCCCACCAAGGGAACTCGCCTATTCTTCTTCACTCCATCCAACCGCCGGATAAGCCCTCCATCGCCTACCGCTACCAAGGGCAGTGGATCAACCGCGTTGATAAACCCGAAGGAAGGGTTGTGACCACCAAATATGATGGTAGTAGCAGAGTAGCTGCCCAATACGCTCCTATCGGTCCAAGTGGAGAGATGCATCCCATCGGGCGGTACGTCTATCACGATAGATCCACAGAAGTTCTCGATGCAGAGGGTCACAAAACTGTCTACCACTTCAATGAACATAAGCAGATTTTGGCTATCGAAGTGTACCAAGGCGACTCCGTCTATCACACCGACCGGTTTACCTGGGATGCAACCACCGGTAATCTCCTGAAAAAAACCCTCGAAGATAGCACAGGCACCATTCAGCACATTACCGAATATGGATACGACCACAACCACAATCCCATTTTGGAAAAAGTGGGAGATGGCAACGAGTGGCACACCATCCACCGCACCTTCTCAAACGATGGTTTAAACCTGAAACTATCCGAAAGTGACCAGGAGGGGAGAACCGCCCGCTATACCTACCTTCCCAACACCAACCTTCTAACCCGAGAGCTTGTCTATGAGGGAGAGGCCATCCGCAGACGCACCTTTCTGAGCTATGATGACTGTGCTATTTGCATTCGAACTATTGTAGATGATGGTTTTACCGAAGACCCAGACGATCTCCAAGGTCTTACCTACAGAAAAATCACTGAAATAACACCAAAGCGGACCCTCCCATGCTTCGGCCTTCCGGAATGCGTACAAGAGAAGAGCCTCGATGAATCCGGTCTGGAGATTCTACTCAAACGGGTCACCTATACCTACGCCCCCTTCGGAAAGGTCTTAACCGAAGAACACTATGATGGAGAAAACAACTACCGCTACACCATCACCAACAGCTACGACGCAAGAGAGCGGTTAGCCGCTACAACAGATCCCTTGGGACATCAAACCGCATTTAACTACGACGCCAACAACAACCTCACCTCCATCAGAGGCCCCAAGTCCGACCAATACAGAGAGATTGCCTATGATCAAGCCAACCGTCCTATCCGCATCTCAGACTGGCAATCCGACGGCTCCGTCCTCACTCTCGAAAAAAGCTACAACAAGCTAGGAGAGATGATTACCGAGAGCGACGCCTGTGGTAACGTCACCCATTTTGAGTATGACGATCTCGGAAGAGTGGTTGCTACTACCCACCCCGACGGCGCCATTGAACGAAAAGAATACGACATTTTTGGGAATGTAATCAAAGAGATCGACGCCGTTGGCTACCAAACCCTTAAAACCTATGATTTCCGAGGCAAACCCCTCTCTATCCACATCCCCGATGGCAAAGAAGAGCATTTTACCTATCACTCATCTGGCACCCTCGCTACCCATATAGACCAAAATGGGGCAAAGTCTCTTTACGCCTACGATATTTTTAATAACCCTGTACGCGTCGAAGTCTATTCAGCTACTGGAGAGCTATTCAAAACCACCAGTTCAACCTATTCCCCTTTTTACAAGCTCACCGAGACAGATGGCGAGGGAATCACAACCCACTACATTTATGATATGTGTGGGAGAGTAATCGCCCAGCAAACAGATACCTTAGAGACCCACTACAGCTACAACGCATCCGGTTTTCGCGATAAAACCGACCTGCAATACTTCCAAAAAGTCGAAGAGTTTGATGAAGCAGGCCATCTTATGGCCAAATGGATCAATTCACGAGGAGAGAAACAGTTTCAGGAACGCTACGCTTACGATGAGTCTTCGAACCGCACCCACCTCTTCACCTCCCATGGCGCTTTCGAAACTCGCTACAACACGCACGGCAAGCCTCTTGTTGGGAGCAATCCACTCGGTCATGCCACCCATTATGACTACCATTTCGGCAAAGAGTATATCGAAACGACCACCGACGCCAACGGTATCCAAACCCTCAGTATCTATGACACACGTGGCCGGGAAGCCCAGCTCTGCAAGAAAAACCTACAAGGAGAGATAATCGCCAAAAGCGAGAGCCAGTATGACCAGAACAGTAATCTGACAGCACTCACCCAGTTTGTCTATAACGGCACCGAGCTGATTGAAACCATCTCCCACAGCTGGGAGTATGGCCCCATGAACCGTCTAGAACGGTTTATTGAGGCCGGAGAAAAAGAGAGCCTATACCGCTATGATGCAAAAGGACGGTTACAAACCACCGTCAAACCCAGCGGCATCGAACTGCACCACGAATGGGATGATCTCGGAAGACTGACTCGCTACTACTCATCCGACTTTGACTATCAATATACCTACGACCGCAATGACCGCGTTCTTTCCGTTTACGAAGCCATCTCAAAGAAAAAAACCACCCGCAGCTACAACTCCCTGGGCGGAATTTCTCAGGAGGAGATTGGCAATGGGCTTACAATGCGAAATACCTTTGATAAACAAGGCAGAAGAATCGTTCTCACACTCCCTGACGGGTCAGGAATCCACTACTCCTATCGCGGAGCCTATCTCTATGCCGTTACTCGAAAAGGCTCTGAGTTTATCTATGCAACTAGAGATCCGGAAGGACAGCTCATCGAAGCCGATCTTCCGGGTCAGCTCGGGAAGATCTCCATTGAAAGAGATCCCCTTTCCCGAATCGCAACATATGACACCCCTTTCTTTAGCGGTTCATTCTCCGAGGATGCCTATGATCCAGTCGGCAACCTCCTCCTATATGATTTTCAAGACTCTCTAGGCAAAGTAGAGTCCAACTACTCATATGACGACCTCAATCAGTTGTCCTCAGAAAATGAGCACACCTACATTTGCGATTCCATCAACAATCGCCGGAAAAAAGACGAGGCCGACCATCAAGTCAATGCACTTTGCCAAACCACCCACGATGGCTGCAAAGCTTATGAGTACGATCCAGATGGAAACCTGCTTTGCGATGGAGAGTGGCACTACACCTATGATACCCAGGACCGATTGATCGCTCTCGAGCGAGAAAACGAAAGAGTTGAATACGAATATGACCCATTTCACAGACGGTTATCCAAAAAGCTCTTCAAACGTAACAGACAGATCAAATACGAGCGTTATCTTTGGGATGGTGACAACGAAATTGGAGCCGTCAATGAGAAGGGCGCTATTTTACAACTTCGCGTCCTGGGAGAAGGTCTAGGCGCAGAGATTGGGGCCGCAGTGCTCCTAGAGCTCAAGGGGAAATGTTACGTTCCCATCCATGACCATAGAGGCTGTCTGGTGACCCTCGTCGATTTAAAAACTAAAAAGGTGACAGAGAGCTACAGATACACCGCCTTTGGGGAGGAATTAACCGCAACCAAACTCTCCCCCTGGAGATTCTCGAGTAAAAGAGTCGAAGAAGAGACAGGCCTTGTCTTCTTTGGGAGACGCTACTACCACCCTGAGCTTGGCCGTTGGATCACCCAGGATCCTGAAGGCTTTGACGATGGACCCAACTTGTATGCCTATTTAAGCCATTCCCCTCTCAGCCGCGTTGATCTATATGGCCTGAACGGTTTCAGCCTTTTTTCCCCATCTCTCTACGATATGTCGGGTATCTTTGGAAAGGCCTTCGAAACTTTTGGCAGAGACTCGCCTTGCGATTACCGAAGATTTGAAAATTTCTTCACCAATAAATCTCGCAACGTCAACCTAAATAGCGATTTCGGTTATGATTTTCCTGAAATGACCACAGGTGGCTATTTCTTTGGCAATGGGGTAGGCAATAGTATAGATGATTTAGGAGAGAAAGCCTTATTAATTTCAGGTATCACAGGTTTCAATACCCACTGCACCTATAATGCAACCCATGGCATTGATGTTGACGCGTATGAAGCATTATTGAACCTCCACCAGCATGCCATCACACCGGCGGTTGAGTATTACCATCAACAATGGGATCATTTTATGGAGACCCATCCTAACGGAGAGCCCCTCTGGCAAGCGTGTCACAGTCAGGGAGCAGCTCAGGTTAGAAACGCCCTTGAAGTCTATCCCGAAGAGAAGCGTAATCGGATTATTGTGGCCGCGTTTAGCCCATTCGCTTATATTTCACCTAAATTGTGTGGGGGAGTGGCTCACTATGTCTG
>JAAKFT010000054.1 GCA_011064935.1 Chlamydiota bacterium
GAAGTCGTGGTCATTTATCCATCATCTCAAACATCTTCTCACCAATGTAGTGGATCGTCGGAATAAGTACGGGAATCGCTCTATTATCCGGAAGGGTATGCAAAACCTTGCCAATATCGCACTGTCTGCAGACTGGATGGTCCGGGTCGGCAATACACTTGTCAGAGAAACGGGAGGCCGGACACTCCAGAGGTTTTTGGCAGAAAGAGAAGCCCACAATCACCAGCGCCTTCTCCTTTTTGGCCTCCTCTACAAACTCCTTGATAGAGCCTACCCCATAGAAAAAGAACTCTCCCTCATGGCGATAAGACTCTTTGTTTACGATGGATTTGAGAAGCCTCCATCCATAACGAACGGGATGCTTGAGGCACTGTTTGAAGACTTTTGCTGCCCTTCGGTTGAAGAATAGATAGTTGAAGCTCTTCCACTTCAGATGCTTCTCAGCGATTGCCGGGACCATGGGCAGCTTCTTGATCTTTTTCAAGCTTCGGGTCTCGGCAGCCTTTTTGGCCCCTTCATCCCACGCTTTCTCAGCCTCATCCCAATTTTTGTATCGATCCCAGAATTTCATTGACTCCCATCTCGTGCATATTTAACATTACAGAATACACTCTTTTCAGTATAGGGATGTAAAGACACGTTGTTGAGGTTGAATAAGATGAATTGGCAAGAAGTTTTAACAATTATAGTTCCCATCATAGCCTATATGGGGTGGGTATATGCCCGAATTGAAAAGAAAGCTGATATTAGACAAGCAACTAGTGAGAAAAGATTTGATGCTTTGGAGAAAAGGTTCGATAAAGTTGATGAAAAACTTCAAAGTCTCGATACGCGCCTGACTCGTCTTGAAGGTCGTTTTGATGAAAGAGGGTATTGGGAGTCTAGAAAAGGAACGGGTACAGAAGGGCAGTAATTATTCAAAACCTCATCTTAGGGCCCGTACAGAAACACCCAACTTATTTCTTTCCGAGCCCTTAGGAATCGTGCAAAAATAACTTGCACATTTCTGCTAACACATCATCTTCATCTGCTTTGTTGCAAATTCTTGCCAACTTACAAGTTAGCTGCAAATTTGCGCCTCGCATCTGAAGCGTTGTGTCAGCAGAAATGTACGACTTATTTTTTTCCGACTCCTTAGGACATGCAGGCTAATCTTCGATACCTTCTTCTTCTTCGATAACCTCTTGAGCAGCGCTCTTGATGGTCATAAGACCTTCGGGGAAGCCAATGATGCGTAGCAGTTGATCGACATATTCGATCTCGCTGGACAGTTGATCATTGACAAATTCAAGATAGGCGATTTTTTTTTCGAGAATTTTAGATTCCATAACTCTTACCTCAGTTTAGTAAGAGCTATGCAATTTCTATGCCAAGTCAGTTAAACTATCGCCCAGTTCTTTGACAATGGCTTGGAACTCAGCAACCATTAGATTTTCGTCCATTCCCTTTTCGTGGGGAATATTTCCTAATCGGGTAATCCATCCATCTCCACGTGTACTTAGAATGTCAGCGAATTTTTTTCTAAATTTGGTATTTTTTAAATAAGCGTTTTGAAGAAATGGGATAAGAACTTCAGGTAGATATTCCTTAATCGTTGTCAGATTATCAGCATCTTTTACTTCATCTGCAAATCCGCCACCAACGAGAAAATATTTGATTATATTTGGAATAAGTGGTTCAACAATGGCTATAGCTGCAGAAGCAAAGAATTTAGGAATTCTTGTAAGGGGTTTTATAGGGCTCTCTTCGACGGGACAATCAATAGCGATTCGGCCCTCTTCAGAAAGAGCTATGTTTACTTTAGCTTTTTTATAGACCTTTTGAATTAAAGCTAGAGCTTCGTCTGTTTTATCAGGATTATTCAGAAAGTAGACTCTGTTTCCATTTTGAATTTGTAGATCAATCAGCCCACAATACTCCTCTTTTGACTTCTGATAATTAGCTATTCCTATCAATCCGGTTAATTGCAGGTGGATGTGATCCAGTTGCTTTCGACACTCATTACCTTCCAGTGTTAGTAAGACTTTCAATAGATTGATGACCATGCCCATGCTGATAATCGTACGTGCGATTAAATGTTGTCGCTGCTCCGGGGTTAAATCTGCCGCCACAAGAGTACCATTTATATCGTCTTTGACCTCTTGGAGAATACGGGGTGATCCAAAATTATATGCAGAGACTAGGATCGGGACCAGAGGCTTTTTCATTTTAGTTTCGGTGACTTTTACAGCGCGAGGGCCGAGGATCGCTATGATCGCTTTGAAACCGGTTGAAAAATTATTTTCGCTTTTCGTTGCATCTACTCCACGACTTTTGCATTCAGCGCCAATCAAACCACCGAAGAGCGAGTCAATGCCGGCGTAGAGGCCCTTAATCGAAGCTGGGAGAATCATCTCAGCTGGTGCTGCCGGTTTAGGAGCCTCAGCTTTAGAAGCTGCGGCTGCTCTTTTCCCCCTCGCCGCCTTAGGTTTAGGAGCCACAGGTTTTCCACCCTCAGCTGCACCTTTGCTCCTCGTCGCCTCTTTCTCCTGCTTGGAGTAACGACCGGCTGCCACCGTAGCCACGACAAAGGCAACTAGGGTTGCACCACCCGCTCCGCAGAGCACGATTAGTCCAATGCTCGTGAGGGGCTGCGTCAAGATGATCGCCACTGCAGCAGCTGTTACAGCTGCTGCCATTACCTGCACAGGCAGTGTATAGATGGGACGTTGGGGTATAGAAGATACTGAATGCATGGTACTACTTAGTTTTTGGTTTCACGAAGTATTATTATACATTATCTTTATTAAGATACGAATAATAAATGTGATTTTAATGTTCCCCGCCCTCATATTGTAAAATCTTATTTTTAATCCCTTCCCCACCAGAGTAGCCTCCGAGGGAGCCATCACTGCAGATAACCCTGTGGCAGGGGATGAGGAGGGGGAAAGGGTTAGCCCCGCACGCTCTTCCGACGGCTCTCGTTGCCGAGGGAGAGCCGATCTGGCGGGCAATCTCTCCGTAGGAGCGCACCTCTCCGAAGGGGATGGTTTGCAGGGCTTGGAGCACTCTGAGAGTGAAGGGGGAGAGGCCATCCAAGGCCAGGGGCAGAGGAGGTGGCTGAGAGCGTCTATCGGCATAGGCTGCAATCCACTCCCTCAAAGCCTCTGGGGGTGGCTCACCTTCGGGGAGAAATAGAAACCCCTCGCTTTTTTCCAGCCATACTCTCTGGATGGTACCATCTGAGATATGGACTCGAATAAGGAGGGGTGGAATGGCTCTATCCTTATCTAATGCCGTTCATTCGCTCGAAGGTGGTGCGGCTGACGAGCTCTCCCTGATGGTACCACTCAGTGCGTTCGGCCTCATCGGTGAAGATTTTACGCTGACCGTGCTGCACGCCATGGGTCCAGGTGATCTCATCAACCATCTGTGTACCGTCTCGAAAACGATACTCGGGACCATGTTTTTCGCTTTGTACATAGGTCACTTCTGCCATCTTTTCACCATTCTGATAGACAATGGTTGTCCCTTCTTGTTGACCGTGTACCCACTGTTCGACAGTCTTGGGAAGGCCGCCTATCAGGAAGGTGAGAGAGGTACCGTGAATCAATCCATTTTCATAGGGTATAACTATAGAGGGATCGCCATTGGCGAAAAAGGTCACCCGTTCGACCAGCTGGCCATTTTGGATGGTATCTTTTGAGAGTAGTTCCGCTTCGTTATTGCGATTGATGCGAGTGCCATTGCCGCTCTGTACCCGAGATTCAATTACGTTGAGCAGTGTGCGATATTCACCGGAATCGATGTATCCACTGTCATTATAGTTCTCAACGGCGGATGGAGTGCCATCTTCATACCAGCGCGTGAGTTGTGAGAGTTGATCTCCTTCGTACTTCTCTTCGAACATCGGGAGGCCGCTTGGAAAGTTCTCTGTTTTGGCGATGATCTGACCGCCGATATAGGTTTCGACCTTCTGAATCGTCGAGCTATTGGGGAAGGTGTAGGAGGTCTGTCCATTAAGAATACCTTTCTCATAGCTGCGGCTTGTGGTGATGCCATCTTTGTGCAACTGAATGACCTGCCCATCCTTACCATTGAGGACCCAATCACTTCTTGCAACAGGAACACCATATTTGTGAATAAAGGTCTCTTTGACAATTTCCCCTCTTTCGGCGCTATTACGACATCCAATGGTGAGCGTAGTCAAGGCTGCGAAAATGACCAAAACCAACTTTTTCATTTTTATTTCCTCTGTTCAGATTTGCACTTCTTTTTTAAGACCTTTCAACACATTTTTTGTGAGAAGAGCTTGAGCCTCTTCGACCGTTTCGTATGAGATAGTCTGTTTTGGGTCGCGGTAGACAAAACGGAAGGTCATATTTTTCCATTCCGATCCTAGTTTCTCACTGTGATAAACGTCAAGTAGAGAGACCTTTTCTAAAAGTTCAGGTCGATGTTTTTCGATCAGATCAAACACGCCACCAACCGGATAGGACTCTTTTAGCGTCATCGTCCAATCTCGAGCAGACGCGGGATAGAGTGGAACGGGTTTCACTTTAACCTCAGGCTTGGCCAGCGCCATCAGATCCTCGAGGTTGAGTTCAGCAAAATAGACCGGTTGGTCAAGGTCGATTTGTCGCAAGGTTTTTGGGTGGATTTCTCCCATAATGCCCACTTCATGACCTTCTATCATCAGACGAGCCTGTCTTCCGGGATGAAAGTTCTCATATTGAGAGATCTCAAAGCCGTACGTCTCTATCTTTAGACCATCACAAAAGTTCTCGATGATCCCTTTGAGATCGTAAAAATCGACATCGTTCGGTTTTGTCTCCCAATGATGGGGATCCCGTTTGCCTGTGAGCATGATCGAAATCACCGTCGGTTCGAGATACCCTTTCTTCGTCTGAAAATGGACCCGCCCCACTTCAAATCCTGCGATTGAGTGGGTCTCTCGATCGATATTGTGCTTGGCCACATAAAGCATGTTTGGAAGTAGCGATGGTCGGAGTACAGACTGGTCGATCGAGCTGGAATTGAGCAGTTTGATCAGCGAGCGGCTCGGCATGCAGTCAGCTGCGACGAGGTCAGCCTGCTTGGGGCTGATCAGATGACAAGTGAGAAACTCTTGGAGCCCTTCGCCGAGTAGCAGCGAGCGCACCCTCTTCTCGAAAAGGAAGATCGGATTGTGAGGAAGCGTCGTGCTTTTGTAGGTCGCCCCCTTCCGTTGATGGAGGTTGTTGTAGCCATATAGACGGGCTACCTCTTCGATCAGATCGATCTCCTGAAAGATATCTGCCCGGTATGTAGGAATCACCACATCGATCGTATCTTGATGGGTCGCTTTGATCTCCAATCCAAGCCGTTTAAAGATCGTTTCCACCTCTCCAAGCGCCAGCTGCGTCCCCAGAATCAGATTCACACGAGAGAGTCGACACTTCAACACTTTGGGTGGAAAGTCGCTGCTCTTCACGTCGATCGTTCCATGCGCAACCTTGCCGCTGGCCAGCTCTTCCAGCAGCGCAGCCGCTCGATCCAGAGCGATGAGCACAATATTGGGATCGGCGCCCCGCTCAAACCGCCTGGAGGCTTCGGTCATGATCCCCATCCGCTTGCTCGCCCGCCGCACCTGAGTCGGTTCAAAATAGGCCGACTCTAAAAGAATGGTCGTCGTTCCCTCGTTCACTTCGCTATCCATCGAGCCCATCACACCTGCGATAGCCACTGGCTTTTTATTATCGCAAATCATGAGGGTATCCGGCGTAGGGAAGTGTTCCTTGCCATCAAGGGTCACGATTTTCTCCCCTTTTTTCGCCATTCTCACCACGATCTGCCGCTCTTCCAGCTTTTCGTAGTCAAAGGCATGAAGAGGATGGCCATACTCCAAAAGCACATAGTTGGTGATGTCCACCACATTATTGACACTTCTGATGCCGCTTGCCTCGAGCCGATCTCTCATCCACTTTGGCGACGAGCCAACCTCAAGATCGCTGATGATTCTGCACGCATACCTTGGACACGCTTCGGGAGTTTCCACACTCACTGTTGTGAAATTCTCGATCTTCATCTCGCTCTGCTCTTTGACCGAGAACTTGGGGAGGATCACTTCTTCCTCCGTGATTGCCGAGAGCTCACGAGCTACGCCGATGAGGCTGGCACAGTGCGCCAAATTGGGGGTGAGTGCCACATCGCAGATCATTCCGAGATCCGAAGGGTGCATCGCCTCCACCTCGAGACCGAGAACCGTTAAGTTTTCCTCGATCTCCTCAGGAGTCAATTTTGTGGGGATATATTCTGTTAGCCAAGAAAGAGGGAATTTCATAGAACGAACTTTTTTGTATGAGATTTTACGAGAAGACAACTATAGTGACAAGAGAGAAATGAGTAACAGTAATCGTAAAAATCGTTGGTTGACCCAAACGCTAGTCCTAAGCGCCCTATTAAATGGTGCCCTTGTCGCCATATTTTTCTACTTTTTTATCTCCAAGACCTCGCTGCCTACCCACTTCGACTTTTTTCCCATCGCCTCTTCCTATGAGTTTACGCCCCAGGCCAAACAGCTCCTCTCAGCCCTTTCGACTCAGAAATTTCAAGAGCTTCTTCCTAAACTCTCTTCAAAGCGGTCCATCGAACATGGCTACCTCGAAAGAGATCTTGCTCTAGCCATCATCACGGAGAGAGATCACTTTGATCTCAAACGAGCTCTCGGGAAACCCTCCCTATCTCAGCGCAAGCTGATTCTCGACCCTCAACACTCCCTGACCCTCTTTCCCGGCCTTGCCGACAAACAGTACCAAAAGATTGCCCACTTTCTTCAAAACGAAAAATGGCCCTTCTCTCCCAGAGGTCTTTTTCTTCAGATGCAAACTACCCAAGACCTCTCCCTTTTCCAAACCTTCTCCCAGACCCCAGAGTTTCACCAGATCCACCTTCTCTTTGCTCGAACCGATCTGCCCATCACAAAGAGAGTCCTCCTCAAAATGCTCGTCGAAGGGAGTTGGGAGACCCTCTCACGCCACTTAGCGGCACAAAAACAGGGGAGTGATTTTTCCGAGACAAATAGACGCGAGCTACTCCAACATTACATCGCCGCTGGCTCCAAGACAGCCGCCTATCTTCTCCTCATCACTGACCCAGATTATGCTATCCATCAGCTCGATGACTCCACCGTCTGTGAGATCATTGCCCTCATCCCAGAAAAGACCCAAGAAGCCGTCTGCTTCGTTCAAGCGCTCCTAGACTCTTCCCGCGGAGAACCGGTCCATCGCCATGCCCTCGCCCAGCTCGGGCAATACAGCGGCAGAGGACTCACACCCCGTCCTGCGGAAGGCGAGCTTCGCCCTGCGTTCCGCGAGCGGCCGCCCGCCAGTCCCGACCCAAGGCTCCACATCATCCAGCCCGGAGAATCCCTCTGGCTCCTCTCCAGCAAATACAACATATCTATCGAAGATCTGATGCTGCACAATCACCTCCAGACGACCGTCCTTCAGCCCGGCAAAACCCTCAAAATCCCATAGGGGGTCAGACTCCCTTATTAGGGCACAGGATCATAGCCCCCACGATGAAAAGGGTGGCACTTTGCCATCCTCTTCACCGTCAGCCACAGCCCCTTTTTCACCCCATGCTTTTCCAGAGCTTCGCATGCATATTCCGAGCATGACGGGTAAAAACGGCAGCATCTGCCCAAGAAAGGACTCAAAGTCCACTGGTAAATCCGAATAAAAAAGAGAATAATTTTACGCATACTTCCCAAAAAACAGTCAACTTGATAGCATCTCCCTCTCGCGAAAGTGGCGGAATTGGTATACGCGCTATCTTGAGGGGGTAGTGGAGCTTGCTCCTTGGGGGTTCGAGTCCCCCCTTTCGCATCACAACCAAGGATTTTGTCCTATGAGATGGATTTTTTTCACCCTTCTTTTCTGCATCCCCACTCTTCATGCAGAGCGTATCGACCCCTCGGTCTCTTCTTTTGAGCAACGAGAGAAGAAACACGTCGACCTTTTCGACTTTTCTGGAGAGTATGAAAATTTAGAAGATATCGATATTGATGCCCGCCGGAAGAAACGGGTAGAGGTTCTGCTCACCGGAACCTATCCTGTTTTAGAGTCTATCAACTACGAAGGCAGCTTTGGCAGCCTTATCGGCAAACTCTCGGGCACCTATCCCAAGCTCTCCCTCGTCAATTTTTTCTGCAAAAGTGCCATGATGCAGCTCGACCTTACAGGCAAGTGGGAGCAAGACTGCGATATAAATATCCGAGCTACCGCAGGAGATATCGTCCTCACTCTTCCCACAGACGTCGGAGTCATTATCCATACCAAAAGGTTGCCTACCGGCAAAGTCATCGTCAATGACCTCACAAAAAAAGGCTTAGGCTGGACAAAGAAGACCTTTATCAACGAACTCTACGAAGAGTCGCCCGTAACACTCACTCTCAACCTCGAAGTCTCCAAAGGCCGTATCATTATTAACTAAAAAAGCTTGACTTCGGCCTCTTTCAAAGATATAAGAAAGAACAACTTATTTCTTTATTTTAAGGGGTATACCATGAAAAGAATTCGCGCTTTAGGCCTATTCCTATTATCTAGCTATGCCGCATACGCTCTTCCCTTAGGCAACCCCTCCGAAGCCAGCATGATGAGGGAGCCCGTCTTGTCGAGGGACAGTTGTGCCAAGTTCTGCCAATATTTTGCTAAACCGGGTGTGGCCTTGTGCGATGCTTTTAGCGTACGCCTGGGTTTCTACGGAGATTACGTCTTTAACCGCCACTTACAAGCGCGAGATGAGAATGATCACAATCCCGATATTGAGCATTTTCATCTCTATACTAATGCGGCTTATATCGCGGCCAACTTTTATGATAGAATTGATATTTTCGGCACCCTCGGCGCTTCCAGTATGCGGCTTGATACCAACTCGTCAACCTTCGCAGGAAGCCCTGGTCCTCGTTTAGCGATAGAATCTGTCACTGATTTTTCCTGGAGTGTTGGGGCACGCGGCACACTGTGGGAGTGTAACTGCTTTTCTCTAGGCGTCGAAGCCCAATATTTCTATACTCAACCCGACATCTTGTATGTGGCTTCTACAGAATCGGCAAGTTTTTATCCCGCCTCTACAATCAATATGAAATATAAAGAGTGGCAATTTGGCGTAGGAGTGTCCTATCGTATTTGGAATTTTGTTCCTTACGCCGGTTATAAATTCTCGCATATCTCTCTTGACATGGGCGAAGCAATTTTTGACTTTACTGTCTTTGGATCGACGGTTCATCTATTAAGAGAAGCCAACCATAAGCTTCGAAGTGGTTATGCCGTCGGAGTCTCCCTCATAGACTGCGAGAAAGCCAGTATTACTCTAGAAGCCCGTTATCCCGATGAAAAGGCGCTTTATGTGAACGGCCAGTTCCGCTTCTAGAGTTCCCAAAGATAACGCCATAAACAAAAGGGAGAGGACCAACCTCTCCCTTTTTCTATTGCGAATGGTGTATAGCTCTCCGTGGGTGTGGGGAACTGTGCGAGGGATTCTATCGTAGGTAGGGTATGGATGCTTCGTCGTTGCGAGAGGGTGCGGCCCAGGCGTGGACTGTAGCAGT
>JAAKFT010000055.1 GCA_011064935.1 Chlamydiota bacterium
ATGATAAAAATCTATCTTCCGATTTTTATCATCTAAGTTTTAAATCACTATATTATCGCTGAGGAAGATTTTAAGTTGGCTTGACTTTGAAATCTCGAATTAACAGTTGAATGCTACTTTTGTTGTGAAAGCGGTTGATCTGTGGGGTGTAGGCAATTTGGAGGGTGATATTTTTTTTCCGGATCTCATCTCGCTTTTCGGCCATGCCAAAGGCAATACCTTCGAGCATTCGATCATCCTGTTCTAGATAGAGTTTTAGATGGGTTCCGCTGATCACCTTGGGAGGCCAGGCCTGTTTGGCCTCACAATAAAGCACGGGCGGAGGATTTTCATTTCCATAGGGTTCGAAGAGTTCTAGTGAGGAGAGTAGATCATAGGTAAGCTCTTTGAAATCGGCTGGAGCATCGAGATGGAGTTTGGAAAGGATATCTTGTTCTTTTAGTGCTGAATTGGCGGCATGGATAAACCGCTTTGTGAGTTTTTCGATGTTCTCTTCTTTGATAGACAGTCCAGCCGCAAAGTCATGACCTCCATAATTGAGGAGTAGATCAGAGCATTTTTTTAGTACGGGAAGGAGAGGAAATTCTCGAATAGTTCGGATCGATCCTTTTCCTACACCATTAGCGATTGCGATTAAGATGGTTGGGCGGTTGTACTGCCTGGTGATGCGGGCTGAGATGATGGGGATGATGCCGGGATGCCATTTATCTGAGCTGAGTACAATAGCACGGTTTTTGAAGATTTCGGGGTGAGTTTCGAGGTATTTCTCTACATCCAATGAGGCAACCTGCTCGACTTTTTGTCTTTCGATGTTGAACAGATCGAGCTCTTTCGCGAGTGATTCTGCCTGACTTTCGTTGCGGACTAGAAGAAGTTCGACTCCTTTTCTGGGATCGGCGACTCGGCCTAAACTGTTCATGCGAGGAGCGATTTTAGAGGCGATGTCGACGGTGGTGATCTCCGAGCGGTCTACTGCGCAGATAGCAAAAAGTTTGAGTAGACCCATCCTTTTGGTTTTCTGAAGCTGCTTGATGCCGTAACGGACTAAGATCCGATTTTCATCAAGCAGTATTCCCATATCGGCGATGGTACCTAAAGCTACGAGATCGAGGTAGGTCTTTAGATCAATCTTTGTGCGTGAAATCTCCTTTTTGGAGACAAGATAGTTGGTTATTCCATGTGCGAGCTTGAAGGCGACACCTACTCCAGTCAACTCTCGGTTGGGATAGGTCTGTTGATGAAGTTTGGGGTTGAGGGTGGCGACGCAGTTAGGAATTTTATCGGTGGGCTCATGGTGATCGGTGACGATAACATCGATACCTTGATTGACGATCTTCTGGATCTCTCTTGCTGCTGTGATGCCGCAATCGATGGTGATCATCAATTTGCATTCTTTCTCTTGGGCGAATTCTAGAGCATCGATGAAGAGGTTTTTTCGGGAGATATTTTGATTGGGGACGTAGTACTCGACCTTTCCACCCACCTGTCTGAGAAATTCGGTTAGAAGGGCCGTCCCGGTCATTCCGTCAACATCGTTGTCGCCGTAGATCAAAATAGTCTCTTTTTTCTTGAGGGCTCTGTTGACACGCAGCACAGCTTTATTCATGTCTGTAAGGAGCTTCGGATCATGGAGATCGGGAAGTTTGGAGTAGAGAAATCGATTGATCTGATCAAAGGTGGAAAATCCCCGAGAGATCAAAATTTGCGCCGTGATTGGATGAATCCGGAACTCTTTGATGATCTTTTGATACAACTCGGGATCTTCCTTTGGAGAGATCCAAACTGGTTCGTGTAACGTCATATTATACCGTATCTGTCCATCATAGCAGGGAAGTTGATCTCATTACCAGAAAATTGAAAGAAGGAAGGGTATGTATGGTATAAAAGTAAGAAACTGCTGATGAACGCATATAGGCACATATAAACGCAGATGGTAATTGGCATCGCTTTCGCGACGCTTTTTTCTCTATCCTATTTATCTGCGCAGATCCTCGTTCATCTGCGGTTCCTAGCTCTTAAATGCGACAGACGTACCCGCTTTAATGGGTACCTTTCACAGAATTCATCGACTCCTCCTTGCTTACTTCACGATTGTGGAACATGAGTAGCACGGGCGCAGCAATAAAGAGTGACGAGAAGGTTCCTATCACCACACCAAAACTCATGATCAGCGAGAAGTTAAAGATGGTTTTTCCACCGAGAATGGTCAAAGCCAACAGGGCGATGAGCGTCGTGCTTGAGGTCATCACAGTCCGGCTGAGGGTCTGATTGAGGGCGTGGTTGATGATCTCGCGGAAGGTCACCTTACGAAGGACTTTGATATCTTCTCGGATGCGGTCAAAGATAATGATCGTATCGTTGAGAGAATAACCGACGATGGTCATCAGGGCGGCGATAACCTGAAGGTCGATTTGGATCCCACTGTAGAAGTAGTGAAGAAGGGCCAGTAGGCCGAGTGTCACCAGAAGGTCGTGAGCGAGGGCAACGGTGGCGCTGATAGCATACTTAAACTCAAAGCGGAAGGTGATATAGATCAAGATAGAGAGAAGCGCGACGCTGAGGCCGAGCAAGGCGGCGTTGCGCATAGAATCTGAGAGCTGTCCGCTCATCGATGTCCAGTGGAGATTGAGATTGGGGAGGGTAGATGAGTTGAGTTCAAGGCCGGCTTTTTCCAGAGCACCTACTATCCAGACAATGCGGGGATACTCTTGGTAGGTGAAGAGTGGATTGTCCACAGCCTCTGATTCATCGAGATGGAAGAACGGTTTGCCCGGTTGTTCCATAGTGATCCCGAGTTGAATCCTCAGCTGATTGGGTTTGTTGAGCTCTTGGATGATGAAGTCGTTCGATGCTGCGCCAGCACTCTCTAGAGCTTTGGCTGCCGCTAGGCGGTAGTTGGTGTCGGGCTTCTCTTGGAGATCAATCGAGAGGGCATAGCCTCCAGTGAAATCCATTCCAAAGATGGTCTGCTGCTCGGAGACAAAGAAGTAGAGTCCAATGACGATGACGATAGCGGCGCCCGAAAAGGCCAACTTGGCTTTGCGAAGAAAATCAAACTTGGTCTCCCCAAAAAATTTGGCCATTTTTAACTGGGTATGTTTGGGATTTTGTACCCAGCCAGCAAAGAAGTAGCGAGTCATGAAGAGGGAGGTGAACATCGAGGAGACAATACCGATGATCAGAGTCAGCGCAAATCCTTTGATAGGACCAGAGTTGAAGTTGAGCAGGATAATCGCGGCAATGATAGTCGTCAGGTTGGAGTCGACAATGGCGCTAAAGGCTTTGCGGTATCCAGCTTGGATGGCAGAGGGGAGTCGCTTGGAGAGTGCAAACTCCTCGCGTATCCGCTCAAAGACAAGCACGTTGGCGTCCACAGACATTCCGACAGTGAGGATGATACCTGCAATGCCTGGAAGGGTAAGTGCGGCACCGAGATTTTGCAGGACTCCCCACATGATCAACAGGTTGAAGAGCAATGCTATGGAGGCCACAACTCCACCAAAGCGGTAGTAGCTGCACATGACGACCATCACAAGTAGCAGGCCAATAGCTGCGGCCATGATTCCTTGGGTTCTCTGCTCTTTTCCAAGATCAGGGCTGACGTTTTCCTCCGAGAGGATGTGGGGGGTGAAGCTCAATGAACCAGCCTTGAGGTCAGCGGCGAGTTGGTTGACCTCTCGCTGCGAAAAGTGACCACTGATCCGAGCGCTTTCACGTAGGGCAGAGTTGAGGGTAGGCGCGCTAATCACTGAGCCGTTGAGAATGACGGCCATTCTCCATCCTCGTCCCTGCGAGAATGCTTCTTTGGGAGTGCCGGCTATCTTCTCCTCGGAAAACTCGGAGGTCCAGTTGTAGAACTGATCGCGTGGGCTCACTTTCTGTCCTTCACGACCGACATGGGCTCCTTGGATGCCGAAGCTGATGATATTTCCCTCGGAAGGATCGTAGCCTGTCTGAACGTCGCTGAGCTCTGATCCTTCGAGCGCATAGTTGTGGAAGACGATGAGAAGGGGATAGGTTTGTCCCTGCCATTCGGAGTAATCGGAACCTCGGAACATGGTGATTGCCGAAATGGTATCATCAAATGTGCTAGAACGTCGCAAAGATCTGGGGCCGGCAAAGCGTAAGCCATTTTCGTAGAGTAGCTTTGAGTGGCTAGAGAGAGGGTGAAATTCTGCGGGGTTTTCCGGATTTCCGCCGAGGTGTTGCCAGGCGATCTCGTTGAGATTCTCAGGGTCGGTACGATTGGTGATTACCGCTTCATTCCACACTTCTTCGAGGAAGGTGTTAACAGCTTCTGCAAGCGTGGGGTTGTTGGAGGTGAATTTCTCATTTACGATGTGAAAATACATCGCCGAAGCTTGGATAAGGTCGGTGGCTGACAATCCTTGGGAGCCGGGGAAGTCGAGAACGATATTTGATCCTTCGGTGCGGATGCCTACTTCTGAGACGCCAAGTCTGTTGACACGCTGGTAGAGCTCATTGACTGCCTGCTTTAAGTCGGCTTCTTCGGTGATGGGTTGGTTGCTCTGATCTTTGAGCCCGATCCGTACGGTTTTTCCTCCGGAAAGATCAAGTCCCCAACGGAGGATTTTGCGCTCATCACCGCGGAAGTACTTGGCAAAGCTGAGCTTAAGGTTGTTTTTTAAAATGTTTTTTGTCGGTTTGGGCACGTCGTATTTGGTGCCGGGAACCAGGCTGACTTGTGCTGCCTGATATTCGTCTTTCCACTTGAGAAGATCCTCATGGGCACTGGTTTCGATCTTGTTCAAAGTGAGCAGACGTTGCTCTACATCTGTGAATTCTAGAGTGGCCAAGTTTTTACTGCCTTTTACCGAGAAATTTTCACGGGTGGCGGCGATCAAATAGGAGTAGTAGTCATCTAGCTCGAAAATATAGTCGTTTCGGTAGGCTCCTGGAAGATCGGAGGCGGCTCCAGAGTAGCTGATAAAACCGTTTTGGCGGAGAAGGTTTTGCAGCGATCGAAAATCTGCCTCAAATAGTTCGTTCTTCTTGCCACCCTCTCGGTTTTTCTTGATCATCGGGTTGAGACCTTTGGCGATGATATAGATCGACCCATTGCGAAAACCCTCTTCAGGTTGGTCGGTCATAGCGGGAGCATAGATGACTAGCCCAAGCTTCTGTTGCTCCGCAGGTAGTTCTTTAAAGGCACCGTACCCGTAGACAGGATAGTCACTTTTGGAGAGCTCTTTTTGTGAAGGTGTCCAGGAGCTCTCCAATAGCTTTTGGATAGTCTCTACTTGAAGAGCGGCAATGGCGCCGATGTCGAGAGCGAGAAGACTCGAGCTATTGGTCAGGTCGTTGAGTTGGAGGATGAAATCGGTCTGGGTGGGAGTGATGGTCTCCTCTGAGAGGCGACCGACCGAGGCGATTTCATTGAAGAGCAGCTGATTGAGCTTTTCGAGAGTGAGAGCGACCGTCTCGGTTTTGGTAGCCAGTGATCGAATGGTATTGATTTCTGGATAGAGAATCAGCTCAACCGTATCGTTGCCCCAGTTGATATCGACTCTTTGGACAAAAGGATTGCGATTGCCCAGAGAGAGAGAGTAGAGCTTGTCAGTGGTTTTTGACAGTTCCGTCAGAACTTGTTCGCGAGTAAGCGGGGGTTTGGATGCGGTGAAGGCAGCAGAGTTGCGCTTGATGATCAAAACTGCAGAGTCAATAATATTCTTTTGATTTTCAAATACTTCCAGTTTCTGAAGTTGGGCTGAATCGAGAAACTCCCCCTTAGCCTTGATATCTTGGAGAGTCTTGATCCCGCCGTTGAGTTGCTGATTGATCTTCTCCAGACGAGAGATGTAGGCAGGAGTGTTGTTTTTCGATGGTGTGTTAAAGCTGGCGTAGTAGCGCTGGGTGATCTGACTGTTATCACCAAAAGCATTCTCATATTCAACGATCTGGCGAGCAAGACGAATCGCGCTCTCACTCTGTCCATCGTCACTAGGGTCGGCAGCAATCGTACTCAGGATTTTGGCCGGCTCGCTCTTCCCGCCGAGGCCGAGGGCAATAAGGGCTGCGCGATCATTGACCAGATCGCGGTATACGGGAGAGATCTCTCCATTGGGGGTGGTTTTGGGGATATACTGAAAATAGGTGTCGATCTGCTTGGGGTCGAGGTGGACGCCGATCCGTCTCTGGACGCTCACGGTGGTGGCTCCCTCATCAAAAGAGCGGGGGTCAGCAGAGAGCTGCGCAGGCACAAAAGGTATCAGAGAACCGGCACGTTGAAGTGTCTTGGCAAATAGTTTCGCATTTTCCGGTTTTTTGAAGGTGATATGGGCCAGTCTCGGATCTTCTTTGTCGAGGGTGACCTCGACAGGCTTGAGCCCCAAATTCTTACTTTGAGCCCTGAGCCACGAGAGCGTGAACTTTTCTAAACTGTTGATTCTTCCTACGGCCTCCAAGGCCACTTTCTCGGCCTCTTTACTTCCAATCGGTTTTTTTAGAGGCTTTGAGTAGAAGAAGACAGTGGGTAAGATATTGTAAATTGTGAGAAATACAACAGCTAGAATAAGAAATAACTGCCAACGCTTTTGCTTTTCCATAGTCACAAATTCCTGTTGAAAACCTAGCAAGCTAGGTAAAAACCCAGAAGGATATCACTCTGTCTTTGGTTTGTCAATCCTGTTGGCCGTGCTTCAATAACTAGTGATCAAATCTAGCTGAATCTGAGCATTCTAATTTTGCAAGGCGGCCAATCTTGTTCCAAATGGTCTTTTCATGTATTGTCCCTATGATCTTGAAATTTATTTTTTTGAAGGTTGGAAATTACTTACACCAAAGCAGAGCTTGCTCCCATTCAGAAAAAGAATATTCCCTGCCATGTGGCCATTATCATGGATGGAAATCGAAGGTGGGCCGAGAAGACAAATCCCCTGCAAGGCCACTGGGCCGGTGCGGAGATAGTATTAGATATTGTTCGCGCAGCCTCAGATCTTGGAATAAAGGTTTTGACACTCTACGGGTTTTCTACAGAAAACTGGACAAGATCTGCAGTTGAAGTGGTTGCCTTGACAGAGATTATTGAGGTTTTTCTGCGGGACAATAGAGAACGGATGGTCGATGAAGGGGTCCGATTGCATATCATCGGTGATATCACCCCTTTTCCTGAGAGTCTCAAGCAAGAGGTTGCCCTCTCTTTGGACGCTACCAAGGAGAGTAAGACGATAGACCTTGTCGTGGGGCTCAATTATGGGGGCAGGGATGATATCAGAAGGGCTTTTGAAAAAATGGTCGATGCGATAGAGCAGGGGACGCTTGATAAAACTACAATCACTGAAGCGACGATTGCCACCTTCTTGGATACCGCTCCTTTTGATGATCCCGACCTTTTGATTCGGACAAGCGGAGAGATGCGGGTGAGCAATTTTCTTCTATGGCAGCTTGCCTACACAGAAATTTATGTGAGTCAGCTCTTGTGGCCAGATTTTACGTCGCAGGAGTTAACCCAAGCGATAATGAGTTATCAACAGCGGAGACGCCGAATAGGAAGTTAAATGGGAAAAAAACATAGCGATCTTGCTCATAGAACACTTATCAACGGATTGAGCGCCATTGTGATCGCCTTCTTCATCATTATTGGTGAATATGGTCCTTTTCGATGGCTCTTCACCGGTGCTGTGGCAGCCATCGCAGCGACAGCCCTCTGGGAGTACTATCAGTTGTTGAAGAAAAAAGCCCTCTCCCCGGCCTTTTCCATCGGCCTCGTGGCCGTGATCCTTTATGTCTTTGCAGTCTTTTTCAAAACACAAGGCCCCCATCCCTTTTTACCTTCACTATGGCAGAATGGCCCCGAAATTATCCTCGGCCTCACCTTTTTTGCCTGCTTTGTCTATTTCGCTATCAATGGCCGCTCTCCAATCACCAATATCTCCACCAGCTTTTTGGGCATTGTCTATATAGGTGTCCCCCTCGCTCTGATCCTCCGAGTGGTCTACTTCTTTGTTTTTGATGGCAAGACCGACCCGCATTTCGAGGGCAGCTGGTGGCTTTTGTATCTGATCATTGTGACCAAAAGCGCCGATATGGGCGGCTATTTTGTCGGTGGGAGTTTTGGAAGAAGAAAATTGGCCTTCAAGCTTAGCCCTAACAAAACCTTTGAGGGAGCCATTGGCGGACTAGCTGTAGCTATCGGTGTCAGTGTACTACTCGCTTTTTTCGGTCCCTTTGTCGGCCATGTCTTTCTCAACTTCACCTATATTCAGGCCATTATCCTTGGGGCCATCGTCGGCATATTTGGACAACTCGGTGATCTTGCTGAATCCTTGCTCAAACGCGATGCTGGCGTCAAAGATAGCAATACCCTTCCTGGGGTAGGAGGAGTTTTAGATATGGTTGACTCCCTACTTTTCACCTCTCCAGTGGTGTACATTTTCCTGAGGATTCACTATACTTGACCGAAGTGTGTTTATGATTATTACTATTGATGGACCCGCAGGCACGGGTAAGACAACGATTGCCGAAAAAGTCGCCGCCAAACTCGATTACCGCTATTTCGATACAGGAGCGATGTACCGCGCGGTTACCTACCTCATCATCAATGATAAGATTAATTTGGGTAATGAGTCCGAATTGGAGACCTTATTAAAGCAATTCCAGTTTGATATCCGCAAAGACGAAGGAAACAAACGCTATTTTGTAGAAGATCAGGATGTTACAACGGTTATTCGCTCGCGCGAGGTGACCCAACATGTCTCTGAGGTCTCAGCCAAACCGATCATTCGAGCAGCTCTTGTCGAGATTCAGCGTCGTTTTGGCAAGAAGGGTGATACCGTTTTCGAAGGGCGCGACATGGGAACCGTCGTCTTCCCAGAGGCTGAGCTGAAGATCTTTCTCACAGCTCGCCCTGCCGTACGTGCTGAAAGACGCTACCTTGAGCTAAAAGATAGCGTAACTCAATCTACCCAAGAAGATGTCTTGCAAGAGCTGCTTAAGAGGGATCACTTCGACTCCACTCGCGAAGCTTCCCCTCTGAAACAAGCCGAAGACGCCCATCTGATCGATACCTCTGATCTCACTATCGAACAGGTGGTTGACAGAATTTTAGCACTGATCAAACGGTCAAAATAAATAATGGTCCTACGCGTTGTCATTTTTCTCATTACCATCTGGCTAAAGCTCTTTTACCACCATAAGATCTACGGCCTTGAGCACCTCAACGAGCACGGTGGCCTTATGGCGGCCAATCACTGCTCTTTTCTCGATCCACCTATTCTGGGTGCCTCCTGTCCCTATATCGTACATGTTTTCGGACGCGATACCCTCTTCCGCAACCCCATTTTTGGCTGGCTTCTCGGTCAGCTCAACACCCATCCCATCGCGCGTGGCAAAGAGAACCTCGGTCCTATCAAACTAGCCTGTTCGCTCTTGAAGAACGACAAAAAACTCCTGATTTTCCCCGAAGGCAAGCGCTCATTAGATGGGCAGTTTCTAAAAGGGGAACATGGAGTCGGGTTTCTGGTCCAGAGAACCGGCTGTTTAGTCTTTCCTG
>JAAKFT010000056.1 GCA_011064935.1 Chlamydiota bacterium
GCCTACAGCTCCAATGCCAAAGCCATCTTCGCCTTCTCCACCAGCGGAAGCACCGCCCGCCTTCTCTCTCGCTTCCGACCCCAGATGCCGATTATCGCCATGACACCCAGGCGCAAAGTCTACAACCAGCTTGCCCTCAGCTGGGGAATCGTGCCCATCCTCTACAGAGAGGCTGGCACCATTGAAGAGGCCTTCAAGCAGATCAGCGCCTTTGCTCTGGAAAAAGGATACGTGAAATATGGTGATCTCGTGATTATTACGGCCGGCTCACCCTTCGGAAAGCCCGGAACGACCAACATGATGATCATCGACAATATTGGCGACGTGCTGGTGCGTGGAAGCGAAGGGTATGGCAGCCGCATCAACGGACAGGTCGCTTTTCTTACGGCTCACGACAGTCGCCGAGATTATGAAATACAGGGCAAGATTGTCGTCATCAACCGATGCAATGAACACTATCTTCCCGCTCTCCAGAACGTTTCAGGGGTTATTCTCCAAAACAACATTGACGATACAGAGTCAGAGATCTATCTGAAAAAGGTTGCCAAAGAGCTCGATCTGCCGATCATCCTGCGAGCAGAGAGAGCCAATGTCATCCTCCGAGAAGAGCAGCTTATTACCCTCGAACCCGAGCAGGCTATCATCAGCAAAGGAATCATTTAGATTTAATCGACTATATTTCCTGCTTCTGATACAATATCCTAGAATTTAACAACTATTTATACTATTTAGCCATGAACAACTTATTTCGAAATATTGCCATCATTGCCCACATTGACCATGGAAAAACCACTCTTTTGGACGCCCTTCTTCGTCAGGCCAACACCTTCCGAGAGAATGAACAAGTGCCCGAGAGGGTCATGGACTCCTATGATCAAGAGAGAGAGAGAGGGATCACCATTTTTGCCAAGCACACTAGCATTCCCTACAAAGATGTGATGATCAACATTATCGACACCCCAGGCCACTCCGACTTTTCTGGCGAAGTGGAGAGAGTGCTCGGAATGGTGAGCTCAGTTCTACTCCTTGTCGATGCTCAGGATGGACCTATGCCTCAGACCCGTTTTGTTCTCTCTAAAGCTCTCCAGATGGGACTTTGTCCTATCGTCGTCGTCAACAAAATCGATCGCCCTCACGCCAACCCAAGTGAGGCCCTCAATGCTACTCTCGACCTCTTTATTGAACTCGGCGCCACCGATGAACAGCTAGAGTTTCAGTACTGTTATGCCTCAGCCCTTTTAGGCTATGCGATTGCAGATCTAGAGGATCCCCGTGAAAATATGAACCCTCTCTTTGACTTGATACTTTCGGCTGTCCCTCCACCCAAAGATAATCCAGAAGATCCCTTTTTGATGCAGGCGATGACCATTGATTACGACCAATTTGTCGGACGTCAGGCCACAGGTCGTATCTTGGGAGGAAAAGTGGTCAAAGGCCAGAAAGTCATGTGGGTCGACCGCAATGGGAAGCAGACCCTCTCTACTATCACACGAGTTGAGGGGTATCGAGGTGTTAAGCGAATCGAGTTTGACGAAGCCACCGCAGGAGATATTGCCAGTCTCTCCGGCATTCCTGATATAATGCTTGGCGATACCCTCTGTGATCCCGCCCACATCGTGACGCTGCCCCCAATTCGGATCGATGAGCCGACCATGTCGATCAACATCATGATCAACTCCGGTCCGCTAGCTGGCCGAGATGGGAAAAACGTCACTTTCAACAAGATCAAAGAACGACTCATGAAGGAGAAGCGGTCAAATATCTCCCTCCGCATCGAAGAGTCCACGTCACAAAAAGAGGCGATGACTGTCTTTGGACGTGGCGAGCTCCAACTAGGCGTTCTCCTAGAAGCAATGCGCCGCGAAGGGATTGAGATGACTGTCTCCAAGCCGCAGGTGATTATCAAAGAGATTGATGGCCAAGAATGTGAGCCGATTGAAAGAGTCTATGTTGAGACCCCCGAAGCTTACGCCGGACCCGTGATCGAGGAACTCTCAAAGCGCAAAGGAGAAATGCAGACCCTATGTACCAATGAGAACCAAATTACTTCCATGGAGTTTTTGATCCCAACACGTGGGATTATGGGTTATCGCAACGAATTTCTGACCGTGACAAGGGGACTTGGAATCTTGACAGCCCTCTTTGATTCCTTCCAACCTTGGAAAGGTGCCATTCCTAAGAGAGCCACTGGAGTGCTTATTTCGATTAATAGTGGCAAGGCGACAGCCTATGCTATTGGCACTCTCCAGAAGAGAGGCTCGCTTTACGTGAGTCCTGGTGATGAAATCTATGAGGGTATGGTAGTCGGGGCTAACAGCCGCGATAATGACCTTGTGGTCAACATCACCAGACCCAAACAGCTGACCAACGTCCGTGCTTCAGGGACCGATGATGCAGTGATGGTCATTCCCGCCAAGAAGCCCGCTCTTGAGCAGGCTATAGTATTGATTGAGGATGATGAGCTGATTGAGATTACACCCAAATATATTCGCCTACGCAAGAGACACCTCAACGAGAAAGACCGCAAGCGCGGCGGCTCCTGAGAATAGATCCGCACAAAATCACCATTGAAATGGTTGTTTTTACCCCCTTATTTTAGCCATGCCGATGGATATAGTCGATTCAATTGAAAATGGTGAGGGGTACGAGAGGGGCGGTGTCGGTGTGGAGCCGTACGCCTCGGGCCTTTCTATATACCGTCGTTTGCATCAACTATCCTTACCGGAGAAAAAAGTTCTGCTAGATGAATGGATACGGTCAGAGGTAAATGGTCTGATAGGGGGGCTTGGCTAGAAGTTTTTGCATCAAAAATACGCCTAATTTCAGCAAACGAACCTCTAAATTCATTCGGATCTCTTGAATGTAAGAGCCAATAGTCATAGAGACAGCCGGGTATCGGAGTCCAAGTAGAAGGGTCGTAGAAGCTGCCTAATGGCTCTGGGAGTGACCCTGTTTTATCTTCTCGATCTGTATCCATAAAGTCTTGATAGAGCAGAGTGCAGCTGCCTTCTGTTCTTTGCCCAAATGTATCATGATCGAGTGCAAAAAAGTCGACAAAGTTTGAGAAGAAAGTCGTTTGTAGACTATTTCTTTCAAAAGTCTTACTTCCATCGTCTTCGATATTGGTCACATTGAGATCTCCACCCAAAAAAATCGGAGTTTGAGGATGTTGGCGTTGATCATTTTGAATCAAACCAAGAGTGGCTGCTAGCTGCTCTCGTCGGACTTCCGCTGCTTTTTGCTTGGCTTGCAGGTGGGTAACATAGAAAATCACCTCTTTAGTTTCTTCTCCTACAGGAACAGTTACGGGGACACGTACAACACCTTTGGTGGCCAAATTATTTTCTTCAATGAGATTGGTGAAACGCCAAAATCTCACTCCTTCCTTACTTATGGGATAGAGACTGGCGAAAAATAGCCCGCTGCTGAGCTGGAGAGATGAGGATGCTGAAGAATGAGTTTTCACTTCGTGCGAAACAGACTGTTTAGCTCCGATGCGTATCAACTTGTGATAGTCTTGTAATGTTTTACAAAGCAACGTTTCCACAGGAGCTGAAAATACTTCTTCTGCTGCGATGACCTGTGATCCGGTATGTTTAAGTTCCATTCCTATCTGAGAGGCACGTTCAGTCGCTTTCGCTAGAAGTGGGGATGAAGGACGGGAATTGAAGATGTTTCCAATAGCTGAACTAACCTGAGCGACTACAACCTGAATCGAGTCTAGGATAGGAGTAAATGCTTTGAGATTAGCAGTTGTCATAACTAATCGGTCGCTGCTAGCATAGGCTGAACTGCTAGCGTCTCTTGGCGCGAAGACAAAATCTCCAGGACATTCCACTAAACAAGAACCAACACTCAAAGCCATAACATCTACCTCAATCCTAGGAAAATTTCACTTATGTTATTAGGAATAAGCCAATAAGCGCAACTAGTATATGTTTTTAATGGCTCAAGGTTATTAAGGTGAGGGCCACGAGAGGAGCTGTGTCGGTGCGGAGGATGTTGGGGTGGAGCCGCACGCCTTTGGCGTTGAGATGGTGTAAGTGAGTGAGCTCTTTTTTTGAAAAGCCGGATTCGGGGCCGATGAAAAAACAGACATCAGAGCTCTTTTTCCACTGATCGAAGAAGCGAGGGGCTTCAGGGTCGGTATCTCCGAAATAGGCGGGATAGGGCAGAGGGCCCCACTTTGAGAGTGGGGGCTTCACTGTGATTTCTGGAAGATCCAGCCGGCCGCACTGTTTGATCGCTGAGATGGCGATGGTTTTAGCTCTCTGTAATTGATTGTTGGTGAGCTCTCTCTTTTCGCTCAGATCACCGGGAAAGAGCCAAAGTGCGGTCATGCCTAGTTCGGTCCCTTTCTCAACGATGGTCTCGAGACGATTGAGGCGAGGTAGAGCCTGACAGAGAATGATCTTGTGAGGTGGGGGATCTTGGGTTGTGACGGAAGTGACTTGGAGCTGGATCTTTTTCTGGGTGGTGAGGACGGTGGCCTGAGCAAGTTGGTTTTGACCGTTGATGAGTTCAACGGTTTTGCCGGTGGGAGTGCGCATCACTTTGATGAGATGGTGGGACTCCGGATAGGGGAGGGTGACCTCTTGATCGGAGATCAGTGGGATGTCGATGTAGTATCTTTCGGCAGGCATTCTTCTTTAATTAGGGCTCTTTTGATGATTTGGTCTAAGGGGCCTTCAGTTTGACTGATGGAGGCCATTTTCTTGAGGTTGAGGGTCTGAAAGGCACCGAGTTTACGGTAGTGGCGGCGCAGACGGGCGGAGTCGTAGAAGTCGAGGACGATCTGGTAGCGATAGTCGCGGACAAAGAGTTCTTTCTCGGTAGTATAGGTGGAGACCTCACAGCCGGGGAGTGTGATTTCGGTTTTCGGAGGGACGAAGAAGGTGAGAAAACTGCGGGAATAGATCTCGCGAAAAATAGGAAGGATTTTGAGGAAGGGAGTGGGGTCGGGCGGAAGAATAATTAGCACAAAGCCGTAGCGATATTTTCGTTTGACATGGTCAATGGGCTGCTGTTTCCACCGGTCGTGCTGCCAGAGCCACTGGCCGGGATTTTCTTGGATGCTTTTTTCGAGGTAGCCCATAGCTTTGTCCATCAGGCGTACCACTTCTTCTTGGCGAGGTTTGGTTAGGTCTGGCCAGATTGGAGGAGAGCTTTCGACGATATATTTGTTGCTAACGCGCCGGGTCTTTCCAACGACGATGGGGGAGTTGGTTCGATAGGCGAGCAGCGCTGGGATGGTGGTGGACCAGGCCCGGGTGCCAAGAAGGGGATAGGAGTAGGAGCTTTCGGGAAAGGCTTGGTCGCCGACGATGCCGACAAATTTTCCCTCCTTGAGGGCTTTGAGACTCTCCCGCATCGCCTGGCGGGGCATCACGATCTTGCCACCATTCATCTCACGGACCGATAGGACCCAGCGGTAGAGCCATGGGTTATTGATGGGCCTACCAATAGCGATTCCTGGATGCATTTCGCTCATAGCGAGAAAGGGGACCTCCCAGTTGGCTTGGTGGCCGCTCAGAAAGATGATTCCTTGGTTCTTTTCCATGAGATCTAAAATCTCCTGACCTCCTTCGATTTTGACTATCTCGGAGAGGTTGTTTTTGCTCTTTTTGAGCTTGAAAAACTCCAGGCAGGTGATCATGAGATTTTGAAAGGAGTGTTTGGCAATCTTACGCCGCTTTTTTTCACTTAAGTTTATGCCATAGGCAATTGCTAAATTGGTGAGGGCTTTTTTTCGGAAGCTTCGGTGGAGGTAGTAGGCAACGGTTCCGGTAATTTTTCCCAAGGCGTGAATCACCCGATAGGGAAGAATGGAGATCAAGAAGCCGAAGAGTCGGAATAGTGTATAAATAATAAATTGCATCAGATGGAAGCTATGGTTTTCTGCACAATTTTATCCAATTGGTGAGAAAAGTCCAACTGTTGAATGGAATCGCGGATCTTTTTGGCGTGAGCATACTCTTTTTTATGATGCAGAGCCTTGCTTAGAGCTGCGGCCACACTGTGTGGGTCGTTCAGCTGCTCGATGATGGTGCCACTCTTCTCGGTGAGGATTTCTTGGCCGCCATTGTAGCGGGAGGAGACGACAAAGAGGCCCATGGCCAGCGCTTCTACGGTGACATTGGCGAAAGGGTCATAGATCGAGGGGATAACAAGGACGTCAGCTGCTTGATAGAAGGGGCGTATGGCACTCCGTGGTCCACGAAAGGTGACCTTTTTTTCGAGACCAAGTTTTTGAGCCAACTGTTGGAAGTGAGCTGCGTTCTTCTCTTTTCCGATAACGGAGAGGTGAAAGTCTTGAGTGGAGAGGCGGGCAAGCCCTTCGAGGAGAAAGGCGAGGCCTTTGCGGCGATAGCCATTGCCGACAAAGAGAAATTCAAAAGTTTTTTTGCGCGGTTTTTTAAAAGAGGCCTCAAAAGAGGATTCCCACGCTTTCCATTCGACCCCATTGTAGACCACCTCGATCTTTTCTTCGGGAAGATGGTAGGTGTTCAGGATCTCTTGTTTTACCATCTTGGAGTTGGTGAAGAGGATTTTCAAACCAGGATTTTGAAAGGCTTTTTTCTCGAGGTGGAGTAGTTCAAGATGGAGGGGATTGAGACGAAAGGTCATCCGTTTGATCCAGGAATCAGTAAGCGCTCTTCTCTTGAGATAGACAGCGTGGCATCCGCTGCCGGCACGGTAGTGAGTCTGGAAGGAGTTTCGTTCCATGCCGAAGATAATATCCTGGGGATGGTCTTTAAGCCACTGCTTGCAACGACGGTCGAAATGGAAAAGGTGGTAGAGGGAGAACTTGGAACTTTTGGCCAGGGATACGACTTCTACTCCGCTGACGGACATCTTCTCAGTGGTTAAGAGTGTGACCTCGCAACCTGCTTGCTTAAAGGCCTGAGCTAATTTGAGAGTGTATTTCTCGAGGCCGCCGCGATGGGTGATGCGGCTTTTGAGAAAGGCGATTTTAATCATGAAAGGTTGATGGTATTTTTATTGAGGGTGGCTTGAAGCTCGAGTGACTTATCATCTTCAGTGTAGAGGGTAAATTGGCGGATATACTTGTGAAAACGGTTGCGGAAGTACTCTTCGGTATATTTGGGCTGCTGTTCGTCACCATTGACCTCAAGCTCTTGGAGGGAGGCGGTGACATAGCTCTTTGCAAGAGCGTCTAAGTTGATAAACTCAATGGCCCACTCGAGGTTTTCTTCGACCTCTTTGGGAACGACAATAATCGTCAGTTGCATGTTGTCCTTGACGGTGTCGAGAAAGAGGCGGCCGACGTCATGGGCATAGAGAGGGGTGGTGAAGAGTTCAATGCCATTTTTCTCTTCAACCAGAGTTCCTGGCGCCAAAGAATAGGTCTGTGGATTGAAAGTGTCGCTATATTTCACCGGAAAGAAAAGAGCGATAGGGAGTTGGGTGTCAAGGGCGACGAGTTCTTGTTTGAGGAAATCGAGCTGCAGATAGGCGGCGCGTGGATCATTGAGAGGTTCATGAGCGTAATCCCGGAAGGGGACGGTGACCTGTTTCCACTCTTCAGGAACAAAATAGCTGATTTCTTTGCCTTGGACGTCTTCTAGGGCACTCAACTCTGCTGCGGTGATTTTGTTAAGGTTGAACGTCAGCTCGAGGCCCTGCTTTTTGAGTCCTTGCACCTGTTCTGCGGGACCACTGACTTTTTGGTAGAGGTGTCTGGGCCAGATATCTAAAAAGCGAAAACCTTTGGGAGGTTCGCCAATCGGTGGGGTGAGGGTCACTGGGATCTCTTCGGTGACCAGCTTGCTGAGCTTGATGAAAAGATCGCCCCCTTCCACATTGAAGATCTCTTTTTTCAGATCCCACTCGGGGGAGAGATCCACAAGCGTCTTCTTATCGATGGGGGTGATCCAGCTCTCCTTCTTCCCCTCAGCATTGATGACGATTTCAAAATCTTTTGGGGTAATGGCTTCGACCACCGGTTTGTTTCCGGTGAGGGTTACAGCTATTCGCCTGTTGAGAATGCCAGTGGGCAGAAGGCCTACCACCGTCTTGTCTGCAGGGAGGTTAATCACCCTAACTGACACATCAGGAATTGTTTGGGTGATAGCGATGGTTTGGCTGACCAAAAACCAGACTATAATCGCAGAGATAAAGGCGATCAGTTTGCGTGGCCAGTGGGTAATGAAAATACGGCGGAGCAAGTACTTCATCTACTCCTCCACAACTTCCAGCGTTTAAATTTCTTCGTAAGTTCTGGCGGGGTAAAAATACTGCGGATGATGCCTCGAAATCGGTCGATTTTAACTCCTCTCGTCATAATCCCATCGCGCGCCAGTGAGACCTTTCCGGTTTCTTCTGAGACCACAATGATCAGAGCATCGGTCTTCTGACTTGCACCTAAGGCCGCTCGGTGACGTGTCCCCATCGTTTTCGTCAACTGAGGCGTCTCCTGCGCGAGAGGCAGAATGGTTCCAGCCGCCACAATCGTTGATCCTCGAATCACCACAGCTCCATCGTGCAGAGGAGTGGTTGTCATAAAGATCGACTCGAACAACTCTGAGGAGAACTCAGCTTGCATCATCACTGCAGAGCTGGCGTTCTCTTCATAGGAGTCCTGGTTTTCTATGACGACTAATGCTCCTATCTGTTTTTCTGAGAGGCGGTAGATAGAATTGGAGAGATTGTCGAGAAATTTGTCAAAATCGTCAATCTCGCGATATTTTCTCCCCTTCACTCGGAGTTTGGAGAGAGCAAGCCGCAGTTCTGGCTGAAAAATGATCAGCACTGCAATTACAGCCACATTCACCACATTGACCATGATCTTCGAAAGAACTGGAAGGCCCAGCCAGGCCGAGAATAAGAAGAGGAAGAGGAAAGCAATGAAGCCGAAAACCACATCCATCGCACGGGTTCCCCAGAATAACTTGAGGAGATAGTTGAGCATCACCGTGATGATGATGATCTCAGAAATGGGGACTAAGTAGTGCAAGTAGTTAAACATCAATTCAACTTTCCGATGACATCCATCATATCGCGATGTTCTTTGATATCATGAACTCTAATGACGGCAACACCCTCCAGCATACACATTGTATTGAGAGCAAGAGATGTTGACAACAATTCTGTTGATCTTTTGTTAATCAGCTTTGACATAAAAGACTTCCGTGACAATCCGATCATGAGTGGAAAACCCAATTTTCGAAAAGCGCTTAGGTTTGATAGAATTTCGAGGTTATGCTGAACCGTCTTTCCGAAGCCGATGCCAGGATCAAGGATGATCTGCTCGCTCTTGACTCCATCGGCTACCAATCTCTGAGCAGCCTCTTCAAACCACTCCATGAGCTCTGTCACTACTCCCCTGGGATAAGAAGGGCTGCGTTGCATCGTTCGGGGCGTGCCTTGCATATGCATCACACAGATGGGCACTTTTGCATTGGCGGCGATTTTACGCATTTCAGGAT
>JAAKFT010000057.1 GCA_011064935.1 Chlamydiota bacterium
TATTTTTGAAAAAGCAGACCTCCAGTCCTACATTAAACAAGCGATTGGCAAACACTTATGCAAAAAAAGATGAGCTGCTGAGAGTTTTAGAACGGCCAACAACGCCCCTTCACAACAATGGCACCGAAACAGATGCACGAGAGATGGTTGTCAAACGAAAGGTCTCTGGTGGGACGCGAACCGAAGAGGGCCAGAAGTGTCGGGATACTTTTGTGAGCCTGAAAAAGACCTGTGTGAAGCTGGGGATCAGCTTTTTGGGATACCTCGAGGACAGGACCAACAAGTTCTTTGAAATTCCTAGATTGGAGCAAGAAATCCTTATTCTTTCGGCAAAGCAGCCAGCTAGGTCATATAAAAAACCGATACAGGCATGACAAGCTCTGGGCCCTACCTCAACTTTATGAGCAGTTGCCATTTTTCTATGAACTCCTTGCTCATTTAAATGCGACAACTACGCTAAGACAGGGGGGTTTCAACCTTTCGAATCCCTCACGCGAGCCAAATCATTGGCCCGCTCTCTTCTCTCACTGCGTTCGGAAGAGGAGGGATTCGAACCCCCGGTACCTTGCGGTACTTCTGTTTTCAAGACAGACGCATTCGGCCACTCTGCCACTCTTCCACAAAAAAATATCTTATTAGAACTGCTGTAAGAAACGCAAGTCATCTTCTAGGAAAAAACGGATATCCGAAATCGCATGACGCAATAAGGCCACCCTCTCAATGCCACCACCAAAGGCAAATCCTGTGTACTCCTCAGGATCTATTCCGCCGCTTTTCAACACCTCAGGGTGAACCATCCCAGCTCCACATACTTCGAGCCATCCACTCTGCTTACAAAGTACGCACCCCTCTCCTGAACATCTTATGCAGCTAATATCTACCTCCATCCCAGGCTCAACAAAAGGAAAATAACTGGGACGATAACGTAGTTTGAGCTTATTTTTGAAGAGTTTGGTGTAAAACTCCTCGAGAGTGGAGAGAAGATCGCCAAAAGTCACCTTCTTGTCCACGTAAAGTGCTTCAATTTGATTGAACATGACGTGTGAACGGGCAGTGATATCTTCGTTGCGGTAACAGACTCCAGGACCAACTACCCGAATAGGCGGCTTACTCCCCTCCATCACCCGAATCTGAATATTGGAAGTGTGCGTGCGAAGTAAGGTATCTTTGGTGATGAAAAAGGTGTCTTGCATATCCCGAGCGGGATGGTCTTTGGCAAAGTTGAGCGCTTCAAAATTATAGTACTCTGACTCAATATCGGGTCCATACTGTACGGAAAAACCCATCTCCATCAAAATATCGAGCGATTCCTCGAGGGTCTGCGAGATAATATGCCTTCTCCCCATAAAACGACGGCGTCCAGGAAGCGTGACATCATCAATTTCGGCTTTTAACCGCTCGCTGAGCTCTGCATCGCCTAGCTTGGTCTCTTGCCTGTCGAGACTCTCAGTCACGTCGTTTTTGAGCTCATTGATCAACTTCCCAACCATGGGACGCTCATCGGGAGTGCACTCGCGCAGCAGGCTCATCAGCCCTTGGAGCTCACCCTTCTTGCCAAGATACTGAACCTTAAGAGCTTCTAGCTCTTTGGCGTTTTGAGCGGTCGTAAGATCTTTCTGGAATTGACTTCGAAGTTGATGCAGTCTCTTCTCGATATCCATCGACTATGCAAGCGCTTGCTTAGCAGTTTCTGCCACATTTTTGAAACTGTCAGGGTCGTGGATCGCTAATTCCGAAAGCATCTTGCGATTGATCTCACATCCCGCATTCTTCAAGCCGAAGATCAGCTTGCTGTAGGAAATACCATGGAGTTTAGCTGCCACACCCATTCGGGTGATCCAGAGACTTCTAAAATCACGCTTTCTCAGCTTGCGATGTTTGTAGTTGTTAGCCAGCGCGCTCATCACTGCATTGCTCGACTGACGAATGTGGCCTTTGCGGTCACCGAAAAAACCCTTCGCTCTTTTTAAGATACGCTTTCTTCTTCGACGCGAAGCTGGAGCACATGTCACTCTACTCATAATTACTTACCCATCATCCGTTTATACATTTTTACTTGGGACTCATCGACAAGACCAGGATTACCCAAACTACGCTTAGTTTTCGACGACTTCTTGGTGAGCTTGTGCCTTCTTCCTGGGTGGCCACGTTTGAGCTTCCCCTTCGCAGTCACCTTGAATCTAGACGCCACTGATTTATTTGTCTTTGCCTTCACTTTAGGCATTTTGTTTCTCCTTCGTTTTTACCTTTTGAGAAGATGGCTTTTGAGGAACTGGGGCCAAAATAACAATCATGCTCCTTCCCATCATCTTCAAAGACGATTCTGGTTGAGCAACGTCTTGCAAACCCTCGCACATCCTTTTGACCACTTCTCTACCCACTTCAGTGTGAGCCATTTCACGACCTCTAAAAAAACAGGAGACCTTTACTTTGTTCCCCTTTTCGAGAAATCCTCTCGCCCGATTCTGTTTGGTCACAAAATCATGCTCATCAATATTGGGCTTGAGCTTGATTTCCTTAACTTTGACCTGATGCTGAGCTTTTTTGCTCTCTTTCTCCCGTTTTGTTTGATCATATCGAAATTTGCCGTAGTCGATGATCTTGCAAACAGGAGGTTCTGCATTTGCAGCCACTTCAACCAGATCGAGATTGACGTCCTGAGCACGCTGCAAGGCGTCTCTGGTAGCGATCACCCCTATCTGCTCGCCGTCTGGTCCAATGACACGCACTTTCGGAGCGCGAATCCGTTTGTTAATGCGAAAGTTCAAATCTTTTCTGCCTCCATAAGCACTATTCAAGTGAAGGGATTTTACTTCTTTGCATCATCAAATGCAAGGAATTCCCCACCAAAAAAACATTGATGGGATATAGCTGACTCGAACAGCTGACCTCCACGATGTCAACGTGGCGCTCTAACCAACTGAGCTAATACCCCACAAAGTGGCGATATGGTAAACTATCAAGCAAAAAGGGTCAATTGTCTCATGAAAATAGTAGCTATTCAGAGGGCCCAGAATGATGTAAGATTACAAGATTAACTCCTAAATAAATAATGCCATAAGAGCCCGTAACAGGGTTCCGATTGAATAGTTACCAGCGAAATTCTTATAGAAAAACTACTGGAAAAATTGAAAAGTTATGAAAATTACCTCTCTAGCCCACGAATACTGGTCTAAAATCGTCTCTCCAGGAGATAGGGTCATCGACGCTACCTGCGGTAACGGGATGGATATGCTGGCTTTATCCAAGCTTCTTGACGGCCAAGGAGAGCTTATTGGCTATGATATTCAAAAAGAGGCTATTCAGAAGAGTGAAGCTTTATTGAAAAAATCTCTAACCCATGACCAATTTCAAATCATCGCTTTTCACCACCAATCCCATGAGACTTTCCTAGAGAAATCAGCCAAACTAATTGTTTACAACCTGGGCTATCTTCCTGGGGGAGACAAATCCCTCACCACTCAAACCGAGACCACCCTCCAAAGTCTTCAATCAGCCTGCTGCGTGATTCTCCCGGGAGGCACTATCAGCGTGATGTGTTATGTGGGGCATGAGGAAGGGAGAAGGGAAGAGGAGGCTATCCAAGAGTTTGTCCAAGCACTCCCATCCGATCGTTGGTGCTGCTCTCACCATCGCATAATCAATCGGCACCAAGCCCCCAGCCTCTATCTCATTCAGAGATTAAGAAACATCGGCTAATTTTAGCTTTATTTTATCCATAATATAGAAAGTGCCGGTTATGAGGAGAAGTTCCCCTCGCTCAGAGGCCATCTGATAGGCTTCATCGAAAGCCGAAGAGAGATCGGGGTTTAAAATAACATTTTTACTCTGAATATAGGGAGACAGACTCTCTACTGGAGCTGCACGAGGGAAAGGAGCCTGCGTGAGGTGAAGAGTGGAGGTGCGACTAGAGAGAAGGGCCAGGGAGGGCTCTAGTTCTTTATCAGCCGAGAGAGCAACAAGAGCACGAACGGATTGTCCAGGGAAATGGCTCTCAAGCTTCTGAAAGAGAGCTCGAAAGGCAGCTGGATTGTGAGCGACATCGAGGATAATAGGAATTTGCTTCTGGATAACCTCAAACCGACAAGGAGGCTGGATTTCAAGAGCCTCATCGGAGGAGGGATAAGGAAGCAGCTCACACGCTCTTCTGGCAATGGCTCGATTCTCGGTTTCAAAATCTGAGAAGGTCTCTTGAAGGCGATGAAGTGGGGCGTTCTTTTCTTTGGCAATCGAATAAAAGAGAGTGAAGGGTTGGGCGTTGGGGCCAAGGAGAACGGGAACTTCGGGTTTGATAATCCCCGCTTTCTCTTGGGCAATGGCATCCAACGTGGTGCCGAGATAGCGAGTGTGATCGTAGTCGATGGTGGTAATGACCGAGAGCAGTGGAGTCACGATGTTGGTCGCATCCAGTCTGCCTCCCATTCCAACTTCCAAAACAGCTAGGTCCACTTTCTCTTGGGCAAAGTAGAGAAGGGCTGCCATGGTGGTGATCTCAAAAAAGGTGGGGCGGATAAAGTTGAGGGCAAAGATAGAAGTGAGGTGCTCTTCGAGTTTGCCTTCTGGAATGAGTTGGCCATTGATTTGGATTCTTTCTTGAAGTGAAGAGATGTGGGGAGAAGTATAGAGGCCAACTTTTAGTCCGGAGTGATGTAAGGCAGCAGCGATTTTGGTGGCCACGGAGCCTTTGCCATTGGTGCCGGCGATGTGCACGGAGGGGAAGGCTCCGCTTGGAGAACCAAAAGCTGCATCCATGCGATGCATGTTCTCGAGGCCTAACTTGATGCCTCTCTCTTCAGCTCGATTTAACAGTTTTGAGATAGTGGTCATATAGGTGTTGAAAGGTCTCCTCCCCTACCCAGGAGCTGCCGAGTTTGTTGAGGGGTTTGTTGGTGCCATGGTAGTCTGAGCCGCCGGTAATAATCCATCCTCTCTTCTCTGCTATCTCAACCCATTTCTGTTCTTGAGCAGGATAGAGTCTGGCATAGTAGGCCTCAACCCCGTCGAAAGGAAAGCCTAGTAGATCTCTGATAACGGAAGTACGTTTAATCAGCTGGGGATGGGCAAGAACGGCCAGACCTCCAGCTTGATGGATGCATTCTATGGTCTCTTCAACAGTCATTCTATTGCCGGGGACGTAGGCGGACTTGCCCTCAGCCAGATATTTCTTAAAAGCCTCTTTAACGGTGGAGACCACCCGTCTTTCGATCATGAGGTTTGCGATATGGGGACGGCCTACGCTGTTTCCACTAACAGCATTGAGCTCTTCTTCTGTGATCACAATGCCGAGTTCTTTGAGTTTAGCGAGGATCGCGCGATTCCGCGCTGTGCGTCTTATTTGATGACGATGACAGAAGTTGCGAATGACTTCGCTATCGGGAGAGAAACCGTAGCCTAAGATGTGGATAGACTCCTCGCGAAAGGCGGAAGAAAGTTCTATACCGGGAAGAAGGGGGAAATTGAGCTCTTTGGCTAGCGGCAGGGCCACTGGATAAGCCGAGACGGTGTCATGATCGGTGATGGAGAGTCCGGAGAGCTCTTTGTCAATGGCAGCACGGAGAACGGTTTCTGGTGAATCTACGCCATCAGAGTAGTCGGTATGGCAGTGAAGGTCGGCTCTAAAGCTGCGGTTGTTCATATGAAATAAAGCGGATCTCCTCTTCCAGCATGATCTTCTTCTCAAGATAGACTCTCTCTTTGATCTCTGCAATCAAAGCGAGGACATCGGCCGCTGTTGCATGGCCGCGATTGATAATAAAATTGGCATGCTTCGGCGACACTTGTGCTCCCCCGATGACGACTCCCTTTAAGCCACAAGCTTCGATGAGGCGACCGGCAGCCTCTTCATGAGGATTGCGGAAGGCGCAACCAGCTGAACTCTCACCATAGGGCTGGGTTTTGAGACGATAGTCGACGATCTTTTTTTGCGCTTGCTTGGCCTCCTTGGATCGCGTCAGCTTAAACTCGCCCTGAACGATGGCGCCTCGCCTCTTCTGAAAAGAGGAGCTGCGATATCCAAACTCTAGCTCATCGCGTTTAAAGATCTCTCGTTGGCCACGCTCATTCACGAAGGTGACGCAGACCAAGACATCGGCGGTCTCCTGGCCATTGGCCCCAGCATTCATGTAGATGGCTCCTCCGACGGTGGCAGGAATCGCAGCAGCAAACTCCAATCCATTCCATCCTGCTTTGGCTGTCTGTAATCCCAGACGACTAAAGTTATATCCTCCACCGACGATGAATCGATCGTCTATCTGTTCGAAGGTAGTAATTTTATTGAGTATGACCAGGCCCGGATAACCCCGATCATCAAAGAGAGAATTGGAACCTTTGCCTAGAAGCAGAAAAGGGATCCTAGCTTGGTGGCAATAGGCCACCATCTGTTCTACCTCTTCAATTGTTTGGGCTTCCGCATAGTATTTGGCTGGCCCACCAATCCGAAGGGTGGTTAGTTCACTGAGGGGTTTCTCTTTTTCATACGGGAAAGGCAGCATGGTGTAAGATGGCATTGACAAAAGAAGCGGCTTCGGGAGAGGCAAATTTGCGCGCTAGGCGGATCGCTTCGGCAATAGCGACCTCATGATCGATCTCTTGAGCCTCAAGCTCGTAGACACCTAAGCGTAAGACATTCTGCTCTACCCTGCCGATTCTCGTAAAATCATAGGTTTGGGAGAGCTCTCCAATCTTCTGGTCGAGCGACTGCCTTTTCTCCCAAATTGAAGTGGCTCTCTCAAAAGCTTGAGTAACAATTTTCTTACTTACAGAGAGCTCCCGCATCAACAAGGGCAGAATCTCTTCTTGTTTCCCCTCCCCCATATCAATCGAGAAAAGGAGCTGAAGGATGATCTCTCTAAATTTTTTCTGTGCAAGCATGGGAGATATGATACCCTCCCGAACCACGGCTTTGCAAGGATTATTGAGAAGAGGCCCTTGCAAGAAGGGGCTCTTCCATTTCCAAGGAAAAATTGAACCCTTCCATCTCCTCACAGGAGGGGCACTGGAAATAGGCTCTTCGCAGCCTCTCCTCCTCGTCGAAATGGAGCGCAATCACCACCCATCCCTTGCTAAAGTAGTAGGAAAAAAGTGAACAGGCGGGAAAAACCTCCGTGCGAAGGGCTGAGCCAAAAGCACTCTCAGCTTGGGCGCGAGGCATATATTTTTTTATCTTGGTGGGATGCATGTGTGGAGAGGAGAGGAGCTTCAAAAAAGCGTCGAATGAGAGACTATTGGAAAGGTGAATCCCCAGATCTTTCGCAATATCTTCCGGCAGAGAGGCTGGATAGCGAAAACGGGAGATCAGGCGGGTAAAAGAGTGCAGCAAATACATCAATATCCCTTTGGTTCTTTGCTCAACTGGATAGCAGGCAAGTATAATTTGGACAACAGAATTTTGTAAAAGTATTTTTCATCTTAAAAAATACTTAATATTGAAAAATTCTTAACAATGTAATATATCATAAGGTATGCTACTCGTTTTTCTAGACACGGAAACCTCAGGATTAAACCCCGAAAAACATCGTATTTTAGAAATTGCTTTCAAAATACTCGATTCGGTCTCGGGCAAGCACGTTGCCAACTACTCCTCGATTATTGCTCAGCCCCCAGCAGTCTGGTCCGCTGCCGATCCAGAAAGTTTGGAAATCAATGAATTTACCTGGGAAGAGGTTTCTACTGGTAGACCTGAAAAACAGGTAGCCAATGAGATCTCCGATCTTCTCAACCAAGCCGGGATGTCTGAGCAAGAGGGTGTCTTCATCTGTCAAAACCCCTCTTTTGATCGCGCGTTTTTTTGTGGACTCATCGACGCTGACCTTCAGACGGAGTACGGATGGCCCTACCACTGGCTAGACTTAGCGTCGATGTTCTGGGCAATTCGCATGCTGCAAGACAAGAAAAGTGTCAAGCAAATCAAAGAGGAGGGGCTGTCAAAAAATAAGATCGCCCGCCACTTTGGCCTTCCAGCAGAAGCCTCTCCCCATCGAGCCATGAACGGGGTAAAGCATTTGATTGCCTGTTACGAAGCTCTTTTTGGCAAAATCGGCAGCTAGTCTTTGGGTTTTATTATCTTAGATTTAATCAGCTATATCGTCTTCGTGGGTGAGCATCTCGGATGCTTGTACTAGACGAGGGATCTGCTCGACGGGATCCACCGCTTCAATCTCACGATCCACCGTAGACTCAAGATCTTTGAAACGACGGGCACTCACAAGCACGCGAGACTCAAGTGAGCCCACCGCTTTGTTATAGGCCTGTACGGCGCCACCTAAACTTTTGCCAACCTTGGACCAGTGGCCCGCCATATCGGCAATCCGTTTGTAGAGATCGCGACCAAGTGCGCTAATCTGCTGAGCATTCTGGGAAAGATTCTCCTGTCGCCAACCATAGGCCACCGCTCGGAGGAGAGCAATCAGGGTCGTCGGCGTGGCCAAAATCACCTGTTTATCCACCCCCATTTCAATGAGAGAGGGATCATGCTCGAGAGCGGCGCTGAAAAAACTTTCGCCGGGCAAAAATAGGACCACAAATTCCGGCGTTGGTTGAAACTGATCCCAGTAGGATTTTCGGCTGAGAAGAGTCACATGGGTCCGTACTTGTTTAGCATGCTCCTTCAATTTCATCAGACGCACTTGCTCATCTTGCGTCTCAATGGCATCAAGATAGGCAGAAAGAGGCGTTTTGGCATCAACCACAATGTTCTTCTTTCCAGGCAGTCTAACAAGAAGGTCTGGACGGAGACGGCCCTCTTCTGTGGTAACACTCTTCTGTTCATAGAAATCGCAGTGGTCGAGCATCCCAGCGAGCTCCACCACACGTCGGAGCTGAATCTCTCCCCATCTTCCTCTCACAATCGGAGCCCGAAGGGCTTTGACGAGGTTGCCTGTCTCGTTTCGGAGCTCCTTTTGTGTGTCTATAAGGGCACTGACCTGCTCTTTGAGAGTGGAATAGGCGCCGATACGTGACTTTTCAAGCTCGCCCAGCTTGCTATCAAATTTTTGGAGGGTATCCTTGACGGGCTTGATGAGATCACTCTCCAGCTCCCCTCGTGCTTTGATTTGCAGCTTTTCGAAGGTACTATTGGCCAACTGAAGGAAGAGTTCGTTATTCTGTTTCAGCGCTTCTTGAGAAAGGCCATTGAATTTTGCCACCACCTCTTCGATAGCTTGGGACTTTTTCATATGGGTTCGTGTTAGAAACCAGACGAGCGCGCCACCCAAAGAAAAAGCGAACAAAATCAACAAAACGGTATTCATCTAATTTTCGGGATGGAAACCCAGTCCTTTAGGGCTGGGAGGAAATCCCGCCTCCGTGTTAATATATTATTTGCTTTGCGAGAGTCTGCCATATCCAAGCAATTGGATAGTCGCGTAACATGGGATGCGATTCTGTCTCTCGTACCGTCGTCCACTAAGAAT
>JAAKFT010000058.1 GCA_011064935.1 Chlamydiota bacterium
AATTTAAGATGATAAAAATCGGACGAAAGATTTTTGCTGTGAACGAAGCGTGGAGAACGAAGGTGACTTTTGTAAGTCACCGAGTTCGAACGCAAAGTTACCAGCTAAAAGATTCGGATCGATTTTCTCATCTTAGATTTAATCAACTATAAAAAAATTTAATTAAATTGAGGCGTTTATGGCTGAGGGAAAGCTCAAAATCCATAGTGAGAATATTCTACCTATTATCAAAAAGTGGCTCTATTCCGACAAAGAGATCTTTGTGCGGGAGCTGGTCTCCAATAGCTGCGATGCGCTCTACAAGTTGAAGCTACTCGAAGTCGACGCTAGCTATCGCATCGACATCAAAATCGATAAAGAGAACAAAACACTCACCTTCTCTGACAACGGGATTGGGATGGAGAAGGAAGAGGTCGAGAAATATATCGCTCAGATCGCCTTCTCTGGCGCCGAAGAGTTTCTGGACAAATACAAAGAAGGGAAAGAGGAAGAGCAGATCATCGGCCACTTTGGTCTCGGTTTCTACTCCGCCTACATGGTAGCTAGCAAGGTGGAGATCCAGACCCTCTCCTACAAAGAGGGCGCTCAGCCAGTCTACTGGAATTGCGATGGCTCTTCGACCTACACCATCGACGAAGGGTCTAAAGCAGAGCGCGGCACAGAGGTGATTCTTTCTCTGACCGATGAAGAAAAGGAGTTCCTCGACCCAGCACGTCTGCGGCAGATCCTCGTCAGCTATTGCTCTTTCCTCCCCTACCCCATCTATCTCAACGACTCCCGCATCAACGAAAAAGAGCCTCTCTGGACCAAGCCTGCCACCGAATGCACCGACAAGGAGTACCTCGATTTCTACCACTACCTTTTTCCCATGGAGCCCGACCCGCTCTTCTGGGTCCACCTCAATGTGGATTTCCCCTTCCATCTAAAAGGCATCCTCTATTTCCCCAAGATCGCTCGCGACGCTGATCTGAAAAAAGAGACGATCAAACTCTTCTGCAACCGGGTTTTTGTCTCCGACAACTGCAAAGATCTCCTGCCCGACTATCTGACCATCCTCCGCGGCACCCTCGATAGCCCCGACATTCCCCTCAATGTCTCCCGCAGCTATCTCCAGATGGATCGTACCGTACGCCAACTAGGCGCTCACATCTCCAAGAAGATCTCCGATCGCCTCTCAACACTCTATCGCACCGACCGCGAAAAGTTTCTTGCCTGCTGGCCCGATATCGAGATGATCATCAAGTTCGGCGCATTACAAGATGAGAAGTTCTACGAAAGAATCAAAGAGTTTCTCGTCTGGAAAAATAGCAGTGATGAATGGACCACAGCTCTGGAGTATCTCGAGAGAAGAGACGAAAAAAAGGTATTCTATACTGCCGATGAGAAATCACCCTTTCTCGACCTCTTCAATGAGAAGAAGATCGAAGTGCTTCAGATTCCTTCTACAATGATCGACAATGCCCTCATCAATCTACTCGAGCGAAAAATCAATGCCAAATTCCAGCGTATCGACGCTGATTTGGGTGATACCATTCTCGACCCTTCCAAAGAGAAGGGTCTACTCGACAGCGAAGGCAAGAGCGAGAGTGGCAAAATCGCCGACTTTTTCCGCAAAAAATTGGATCTCGAAAAGGTGGAAGCCAAAAGTCTAGCCAGCGAAAGCCTGCCGGCCTGCCTTGTGATCAAGGAGGAGGAGCGGCGGATGCGCGAAGCGCTCGCTTTCCGAGGTACAACCATGCCTTTGACCACACCTACCTTCGTGGTCAATACCAACAGCAAGCTGATCAACGCGATCTATGCCGTGGATAAGAAGGATCCTGAGCTTGCCAAAGAGATGGCGACTACGGTCTATGATCTGACACGCCTGGCACAGAAAGAGATGGAGCCTGAGAAGCTTTCCGACTTTGTCTCCCAAACGTCCACTCTCATGGAGAAGTTAGCCTGCAAGCTCTCTGAAAAATAAACAGATCGGCAAGTGGTCTGAAATAAAAATCGCAGACGGACGCAGATAAAAAAAACCACCGATAGATAAGCTATCTGTGGTTTTTTCTACTTCCAGAATTTGGTATAGTGATTACTTAGATTCTAAAACTTCAGTGCTCGACTTGACTTCGGTGACAGCCCCTTTCACAACCTCGATCTTGGAACCATCGACATTTTTGATAATCAAAGTCTTCTCTTTGATCCTATCAATCGTGCCAACAATACCCATCGCTGTTACTTGATCACCCGTCTTCATAGCACCCCGTTTCGCTTCCATCTGTTTGCGACGTCTCTGCTCAGGACGCCAGAGGATGAAATAGAAGAAGAGAATGGCGATCCCAATCATGATCAGTGTTTGCCAGAAGGAGCTGCGATCACGTCCCCCCTCAGCCACCTCTTCATCTGCAAATAGAAGAGCGGATTGCACGAAAAATAGTGCTGTAAATAGTTTTTTCATAGATCCCCTAGAAAGTTCGAAATAAGATGACCGAGAGAGTATCAAAAAAAACTATCCGATGCAAGGGTATATAGCTGATTAAATCTAAGATGAGAAAAAATGGGGGTATTTCGAAAATACCCCCATAAATAATAAAAATTGAATCAAAAAAAAATTACTTCTTCTTTGCTTTGCGAGCTTTTTTCACCAGTTTGGCTGTAGGTCGTTTGCGAGCTGCAGATTTTTTCATTACAACTCTTTTCTTAGCTACCTTCTTCTTAGCTACCTTTTTCTTGGCAACTTTCTTTTTGGCAACTTTCTTCTTTACAGCCTTTTTGGGCTTAGCGACTCTTTTAGGTGCCTTTTTCTTGACCACCTTTTTCTTAGCTACCCTTTTCTTAGCTACCTTTTTCTTAGCGGGCTTCTTAGCCGCTTTCTTTTTAGGTTTAGCCTTTGTCGCCTTTTTAGCTTTTTTAAACGCTCCAGCCTTGTCTGCTTTGACTGACTCTTTTCGATAAAGCTTAGCTTTTTTTTCAAACTTAATCGTACAAGTTCGAACGCGCTGCGCTGCAGCCCGATTGCCAGCACCTGCTTTTTCGAGATCGTCAGCAATGCAACAGAGAATCTTTTTCAATTGATCACTTGTGTCCTTCAGAGCCATACGAGAAATTCCTCCTGCTTTTACAGTAAAGTGACATTATCTATGTAATTACTTCGCGACGCTTATATTTATCAACATTTTTCTGAAAAAATTTTTTCAATTTTTGAAAAGAGCTTCATGGAGGTAGGGCCTGTCGTCAATTATTTACCGTCTCCCACAGAGAGATTTTCTAGGAAAAATCCTGTGAGAGACGATAAATAATTGACGACAGGCCCTAATACCATTTCGGTAAAATAAATGCGCAAAGTCGAGTCGATTAACGTGATAGATTTGGACCATCGTTTCGAAGCCTATATTTTTAAATATGAGCGAGAAAGGATAGACCAAAGATGACTCGTTAGGCGGCTTGAATTTGCGTACTTATTTTACCGAAATGGTATAACCTTCGCATGATGATACATACCTTTTTTATCATAGCTGCTTTTAGCTTGTTTTCTCACGGTCAAACTCCCGAAAATGAGCTGCATCAGATCTATCAAAACGCTGAAGCTGCCATGCAGAGGAGTGACTACTCGTCTGCAAAAGAGTCCTATTTGCTTCTACTGCAAAAAGAGTGGACAAGTGATTGGCCCACATATGTGGATATTGTGACTCGCCTAGTAAAGGTTGAGTTGACGCTGAACGAGTACGAAGAGGCAGAAACTCTGCTCCTCAATCTTCTTCGAGCCGCACCGCCTGATGAGTTCATTCCCAGGATCCAACTCCTTCAAGCACATTGCTACTGCGAGAAAGGAAAAATGGTCTCCGCTTATTTCATCATGAAAAAGATCGGTGAGAATTGGCCCATCGAGAGTTGGTGCGGTGAGGATCGCTCGCTCTTTCATGCCGTCGAATTCTCCCTCGACTCGACTTACGATACCCTCACGAGCAAAGCAAGACGTTTTTCAGCCGCTGGTATCTACGTGCAAGCGGCTGAAATGTATGAAGAGGTGATGGAAGCTATCGTAGAAGGGCTCTACCCAAAAGCTGTTAATGAAGATTCTTTGATCAAAAAAAATGTACAGTACCGTCTAGCCGAAGCCCACTACCAGGCTGCAAACTATGAAAAAACCTTAGAGCTGATAGAGTCCGCTGAAAAACAACTACCCGACCAAGAACTGCTCTTTCTCGCTGCGCTGGCCTATAGCGAAAAGCGAGAGTATGAGAGAGCTCTAGATTGCTACAAAAACTATGTCCGTTCAGCCGACCGAGCCGATCTCTGTCACTATGACCACGCTATCTTTGAAATTGGACTCGCGAGCTTCCGCACAAATAATCTTGCAAAAGCCCAGCGACACTTCGAAATAATCGCTAAGATTAGTGACGAAAAGAAAAAGCCTTCACTTCTGGCCAATATCTTTCTCGCCAAAATTCACTTACGAAAAAACCAACCCAATGTGGCTGATAAAATTCTATTCTCTCTATCCTCTGAGATCCCCCAGAAAGATGATTTGCAATATGAAATCGCCTATCTCCGGGGGGAGGCTGCCTTCCAAACGGGGGAGTATGCTCAAGCTGCCGACTTTTTTGAGAGTTCGCTCCCCATCAGCAGTGTGGCTACAGATTGGCGTTATCAGGCACTCTATAAATTAGCTTGGAGCTATCTCAAAAGTGCCGACGATGTGCTCAAAAGTGAGAAGGTGAGAGGGGAGTATATCGGTCGATCCGAGAAGCTATTTCTCAGGCTTATGGGCACAAAAGAGCAAGAGAAGGCGATCCTCGCCCTGGGAAGACTCTATCTCATCGCTGGTAACCCGCAGAAATGCGAGACCCTTCTGACCAAACAAATCGCCTCTCTTACCCTTGAAGACCAGACGCAGGCGCTGCTCTTGCGCGCTGAGGCTGCCCCAGAGTATGAAATGCGGGAGCAGCTCTATCTAGCCGCGACAGATGAAATATACCGTCCCTATCCGACCTATGCAGAGAGCTGGTATCTGCGAGGGCTCAACGACTTCAGACACAAAGCGTACGAAAAGGCGATCTTTGCCCTTGAGAAAGCCTTTCTACTCTCGAAGAGGGAGCGGGCTTCGGAGATCTTAAAACTCGAAGCCCGGGCTAATTTCTATCTCGATGCTCCTCTCGCCTCATTTGCACTGCTCGAAAAGTTGCTAGGCCAATTCACGCTCTCCGAAAAAGATAAAGAAGAGGTTCTCTATCTCCGGGGACTCATCGCATCGCGTATCCGCGATGAAACTTTTTTCCCCATTGCCGAAGAGTCTTTCTCTCAGGTCATCTCCCTCTACCCAGGCGGAGAGTTTGCCAATAATGCCCTCCACGCCCTAGCTTCGCTCTATTATCAGCAGGGAGCGTACGAGAAGGCCAGGGAACGATTTGTACAACTCGCCCAAACTTACCCCACTTCTTATCTGGCTGCAGAAGCCTGGTTCTGGGCGGGCGCAGCTGCTGATAAACTTGGGCAGGAGGGCAATCACTTCAGGCAAACGCTTGTGCAAGAGTACCCTGACTCCCCTCGTGCCGCCGAAGCCTATTTCCGCTTCTACCCCATGGATGATTATCTCGAGGGAAAGGTAGAGGCGATGAAACATCTACAAACCTTCTCAGCTCACTTTCCCGACTCACCTCTGGTGGTCATGACCCACTATCTCTTTGGCACCAATGAGCCTCTTTTCTCCGCAGCAAAACAATCTTTCGAAGCCGCTGAGGAAGCCTTCCAAAAGTATTACGAAGAAAACAAGATCCAAGACTCCTCTCTGATCTACTTTCGTTATCGCTCTATTTATGAGCTGGCCCTTCTCCATCTTTCCAACGAGCGAGCTATTCCCACGGCCATCGAAATGTTGGAGGCTATTGTGAATGACTTTAGGCAAAAAGACCATCCCCTTACCGCCCCCCTAATGAAAGAGAGCGATTTTCCATCTCTTTTTGAAGAGAGCGAATTTGCTCTCGCCCAAGCCTATCTCCAGTTCGATCAAGAGTACAAAGCGCAAGAGACCCTCTCTTCTATGCTCTCTCACTACGCCAGTGCAAACATCAACCAAGGCTACTACCTCTCCCATGTCTGGTTGGAGCAGGCTAAACTGGCGGGGCGATGCAACGACGAAGAGACTGCCCTCCGCTGCATCGTGATGGCTCAGGAAAGCGGAAAAGGCTATCTCTCTATCGACCAGGGTTTAAATCTTTGGATTTTGCAAAGTGAATGCTATCGTAATAAGGGTCAACTCAACCAAGCCATGCGCATGCTCTCGCAGGTCATCAATGAAGATGTCGTCTCATCGCTGCGATTAAAGGCCATGTTTTTACGGGCAGAGATCTACGAGCTTCAAGGAAGAGAGGAGCTAGCCATGAGACAGCTCGAGGCAACGGCCAAAAAAGGGGGCGAGTGGGCTGATCTCGCAACAGAAAAACTTAGGAGTGATTATGGAATTTATTAGAGTTTTCTTCGCTCGCTACTTTGCTGAGTGGAATACCATTTTGATCATTATCGGTGGCTGTTCAATCGTCGCCCTCACCGTTTTCATCGAAAGGCTCCTCCACTTACGAAAATCTGAAATCAACACCAACCAATTCATTATCAGCATCCGAAAAGTTCTCCAAGAGCAAAACATCATCGAAGCGGTCCGCATCTGTGAAGATACCGGAGGGGCGATTGCCAACATCATCAAAGTCGGACTCTTAAGACGAGAGCGCAACAAAGATGAGATCGAAGCCAGCATGGAGATCGCAGGACTAAGCGAGATCGCGCGGCTCGAAAAGAACTCCAAGATTCTCTCCGTTCTCGCCCACATCACCCCCCTAATTGGACTGCTGGGCACCGTTTTGGGATTTATCCAGGCCTTCGCTGAGATGCGCCAGTCCGGACTGATGGATATCTCTACCACACGCGTCGGTGAAGCGATGGAGTATGCCCTAGTCACCACCGCCGCCGGCCTCGTCGTCGCCATTCCCACTGTCGTCGGCTACAACTATCTCGTTGGTCGCATCAAAGGGATCGTCCTCGAGATCCAGACCACCTCCTCAGAGATCGTCGACCTCCTAACACATCCCCGGGAGCCCTATGAAATTTAGAACTTCCCTCGAGCCGAGCAATAGTTTGATCGATCTCACACCGCTCGTCGATGTGGTCCTGCTGATGCTCGTCTTCTTTATCATCACCTCCGACATCCTCCCCCTCAAATCCCTCAACGTCGAAAATCCTGCCATTGACCGTATCGCCCCACCCCGCACCAGCCAAATCCTCGTCGTCATGGATGCCCAAAATGTGATCTACGTTGGCAGCAAGAAAGAGATTGTCGACCTCGATAGCTTCAAAGAGAGTCTGAGCCATGAGATCCAGAAACACCTAGCCGACGCTGACACCACCGTCGTGCTCAGTATCGACCGAAGAGTCGAGTATGGCGCCTTTCTACGCCTCTTCTCCCTGGCCCAAGAGTCGGGCAGCAAACTACGCCTTGTCTACAACGACACCAGCGGCCAGCTATGCTCAAACTAACCCAGCTTCCCAACAGAGTCTTTCAACTAGGTTTTCGAAAAAGAGAGCGCGCTTACTCCAGAAATCTCATCAAAGGATTTTCTATCGCCCTCGCTTTCCACCTCGGACTCTTTTGCCTTTTCAAGATCACCCTCCCCTTCAATTTTGACGCCCTCACTCCCTCTCCTCCCATTTCTGTCGAAGTGGATCTAGGACAACCCTCTACTCACGCTCCCCGCTTTCCTCAACTCTCCCTCTCACCACTCCATACCCCCAACTATCCCCAGCTCCCCTCCCTGCCCCCTTCTGACAAAGTGGAAAAACTCCCCTATGACTGGGAGATTGTCACTCTAGAGCCCGACTTCAGCCAAATTGAAAAAATTCCCGTAAGACTTCGAGATGATCACCGTTAAAATCACCACAGTCCTTCTGATCTACCTCACCTCAATACTCTTTTCTTTATTTGGTGTCTGGCTCTTCACCCACCTCAGGCAGCGCAAAAAAACGCTACTTCCTCCACTTTATGAGCTGGCAATTTGTGAATATTGCAGGTATAATTATCTTGTTGAAAGTGACAAGCCTGTAAATAAGTGCCCCCAGTGCAATGCACTTAATAAAGATAACAAATATAAAAATAATTTGAAAGATGAATCGAATAGATAGTTGCAGAGATTACGCAAAGAAGTGGTGGACCTCTAGCTATGAGGTCGATGAAGCCCCCCGTAGGCTACTTACGCTTTAAAAAATATGACCATATTAGTCGACTGGTTAGTCTTATCGATATTCCCAAGCATGTTATCCAATCGGTCTGTATTACGGCCGCACTAACAGCAGTTCCGATCGTTATCGTTTCCAAAATCACAGCCGGAGAGCCGCTGCTCTCATTATCTACCTACCGCTCAAAGGAATCTCTGCTCTCACCTCTCCCTTCCATGAAAAAGGGGCTAACTATCTCAAAAGCAAATCCATCGCTGTCCTCACATTCGGAATAGAGCAAATGATATTTGGAATTCCATTTGCAGTTATATTCTGTATTGGTGCTCCTCTTGTTTATCCTATTCTCATCTCCGCCGTACTCATCTCTACCATTTTCATGGTAGTATCAGATATCCTCGGCATCTTTTTTCCGGAGATCGGTCGATTTGCTCGGCATGAACCCCAGCAACGACTGAATTTTATAGCCCAGAGATACTATGCAATCCATTTTAAAAAAGAAAAGACAGTAGCTGCATTAAAGTTCTTCGGATTGGATGCAAAAGCAACCACGGGAGATCTTAAAACGAAGTGCAAGGCCCTCAAGTTACAACACCCAGATAAAGCCCCCGATCAGGATGAGACAACTACTCTTGACTTTAAACTATTCACAAAATATCGGGCCCACCTAAAACTAGTACTATCTAAGGGTGAAGCAGGAGTGAAGTCCAGCGAAACCACTCCAGCACCATTGAGTATAAGTGAGCTCAACTAGAAGGTCGCCTACCTCATGTCCAGAACCAGTCGCGCAACAACCTTCCCTTGCTCTATCTCCTCAAAACATTGATTGATATCTTCGAGTTTGCGCTTCTCGTACCAGACCTTGGTCTTGCCAGCAGCGTGGAGTTCAAACACCTCAGCAAGATCGACGCGGTTACCCACAATCGAGCCGACAATATGAATTCCTCCAAGAACCGTCTGAAAGATCGGAATATGGGCGATGTTCTCTTTGGGTAATCCCACAAAAACAATCGTGCCCCCACGTTTTAGACAGGCAAATCCTTGTTCATTGCTTTTTGGTGAGACGGCCGTGGAAACCACTGAATCAGCTCCACCGAGCTTTTGAAGTACCTCCGCAGGGTTCTCCTTGGCAGCGTTGATCGTGATGTCAGCTC
>JAAKFT010000059.1 GCA_011064935.1 Chlamydiota bacterium
GGAGCACTTGGGGGATCACCCGGCGCTCTTCGATTACTTTGGCGTGGTTCTCTTTTTCGATTTTAGCTATTTGTTCCAAGATAGCGGCTTTTCTCTCATCGATATCGACCATCACGTGGTGTTTATTGAGCTTTTTGACATACTCATCGGGATGGGCCAGTTTGATGGCCTCTGGAGAGAGTTGTGAGTGGCCATAGGTGATTCTGTCGGAAATGAGATTGCCGAGTGCAAAGGGAATCACCTCTTTGTCATAGAGTGCGACAATCCAGTGGAGTGGTCTAGCATATTCGATGTCGAGGGAGGACCAGCGCATTTTCTTGGGAAACTCTAGTCGGAGAATGAGCTTTGGCAGTTCGGCGGCGAGAACCTCTCGGGTGGAGACACTCGGCTTTTCCAGGCGAGTGAAGAGATAGTCCTTACGAATTTCAATGCCTGCGGCTGCCCCTTTTTTCACTTGGTCAAGGGTGGGAGGAGTTTGTCCGATCGAGCGGAAAAATCCGCCACCGGCTTTGGTGAGTTTGCCGCTCTCATCAAAAGCGATGCGGAGCGCGGGGCCTTTTTTCTCGATCTTTTGAGCGACCGATCCTCCGGCGACATTTTTGACGATCACAGCGAGGCGACGAGGGGTGCCGTAGAGGACGATCTCATCGTGAGCGAGGCCGTGTGTTTTTAAGAGCTGGCGGATCTCTTTTTCCAGGCTCTGGAGTCCAAGGGGCACAAAAGTAGCGGGAAGCTCTTCGGATCCGATCTCAAGGAGGAAGTCTTCTCTTTCTTTTGAATCGTATTTGGTGGAGATGGATGGCAATTTTGGAGCAAGTGGGGGAGCGAGATCGCGGAGAAGGGGAAATTGCTGCTCTTCTCGGCTTTTGACATAGCTCTCTGCGAGTTGGCGGGCGAGATCGCGGATTCGGCCGATATAGCCGGTTCGTTCGGTGACAGAGATCACGCCTCGGGCGTCGAGAATATTGAAGGCATGGGAAGCTTTCATCACAAAATCGTAGGCGGGAATAGGAAGTGGCTGGTGAATGAGTCTTTTTGCTTCTTCCTCGTAGTCATCGAAGTGGCGCAGCCACATGGCGCTATCAGCCTCGGTAAAGTTGTAGTGGCTCCACTCCCATTCGCTTCGTTTGTAGATGGAGCCATAGGATATCTGGTCGTTCCACTTGAGATCGAAGATGGAGTCAACGGACTGAAGGTACATCGCGAGCCGTTCCAGTCCGTAGGTAAGCTCTCCGCTCACGGGTTTGACGGCCATGCCGCCGACGGCTTGGAAATAGGTGAACTGGGTGACCTCCATCCCGTCGATCCAGATCTCCCAGCCTAGTCCCCAAGCTCCGATGGTCGGGTTTTCCCAGTCATCGTGGACGAAGCGAATATCGTGCTTACTCAAGTCGAGGCCGATGGTTTTGAGGGAGTTGAGGTAGAGCTCTTGAATGTTTAAGGGTGAGGGTTTGAGGATGACCTGCATCTGGTGATAGAACTGGACGCGGTTGGGGTTTTCGCCATATCGTCCATCCTGTGGACGCCTGGAGGGCTCCACATAGACGGCGGAGTAAGGCTCAGGGCCGAGACAGCGTAAAAAAGTGGCCGGATTGAAAGTGCCGGCTCCAACTTCTAGGTCGTATCCTTGATGGATAAGACATCCCTGTGCTGCCCAGTACTGGGTCAGCGTGATGATCATCTCTTGAAAATTCAGCATTATCACTCACCTTAATTAGAGAATTTATACGTTATCATGATATGATTTGCAATATGGAGAGTCATCACAAACCCTCTTGGGCTGAGAAGATCATCGCAAAATTTATCCCTGAATCGCTGGAAAAAGAGGTGGGGCTCTCGCTCATTATTCCGGTCTTCAACGACTCGGAGCGGATTGGCGCCACCTTGGAGAGTATCAAGCGACAGAACTTTTCTCCTCTGGAGGTGATCATCGTCGATGCGGGCTCCACCGACCACACTCTCGAAATTGTCAATAGCTACCAGAATCTGATCAGTCGTATCTACACCGTCACTAACTACAATCTCTATGAGATGCTCAACCGGGGGATTTCTCTCGCCTCTAAGCGATACACCGCCTTTCTCTTTCCGGGTAGTTTCTATCTCTCGGATACAGCTTTTCACGTGATGGCTCATGCCATAGGGGAGGGTGACTATCCTGAGCTTCTCTGCTCCGGTGCCATTCAGACTGAAACTCGCAGGGCACCCAGGCAGGTGTTGCTCCCGTTGGAGAGAAGCTATCTACAACGCGGCATTTGTCCGGTGGTGTTGGCAGCTTGTTGGTTTCGATCGGATCTATTTGAAATACTAGGAAAATTTCACTCTTCTTTTACTCAACGCTCTTTTTTTGACTTTCTCTGTCGCTTTATCCAGCAGGACTCTTTCCGCGTCGTGCAGCTTGACCGGGTCTATGTCGAGTATGATGCGGGTCGCTTCTCTTATGGCAAGCTTCTCAAATATGCCTCTGATACTTGGCGGATTCTCAATATTCATTTTGGTCTCAAGTGGGCATTTGTTTGGTTTTTGGGAGTCAACCATTTCAACTTCGTCAAATGGTGGTTTCGCAATCTGGAGCGGAGAGCATTTAAAAGATAGCATTCCTTGAATAATATTCCTGTCCGCTTTACCTTGGGTAGACAATAAAGAGAGAACCGTCTTGACTATTCCTAACTATCTCACATTCATAAGGGTTTTTATCAGTCCAGTTTTCATGTTCCTCTATATCGAACATGAGTTCTTGGGCATCAGCATGGTCATGCTGCCCTATATCCTTCTCTTCCTCTTTGGAGTCTCCGAACTTTCGGACGCCTTCGATGGTTTTTTAGCTAGAAAATATGACCAGGTGACTGATCTAGGAAAAGTACTCGATCCGATGGCTGACAGCATCTATCGTATCTCGGTCTTTCTGACCTTCACTCGTCCTCCTGTCAACGTGCCTCTTCTCATTGTCTTTGTCTTTCTCTATCGCGACTCGGTGATCAGCACGCTCAGGACGGTCTGCGCCTTCAGGAGTTTTGCCCTTGCCGCTAGGGTGAGTGGCAAGATCAAGGCGATCATCCAGGCAGGAAGCATTTTCGTGGTGCTTCTGCTTATGATCCCATACTCTCTCGGCCTGATCTCTCAGGGAACTCTGCGCTATACGTCCATTGGCGTTGTCTCTATCGCCGCGATCTACGCTCTCTATTCGGGTGTGGAATATCTCTATGCCAATCGAGATTATGTGATTCGCCTGCTCACAGATGGTAAAAAGAAAGTCCGCCCTAGAGAGAAGGTTACGAAAACTCGGTGACAGCCACCGAGTTTTCGTGGTAAATCTTGAGGTACTCTTCAGCAGGCTGGTTCCAACTCCAATCTTGCTGCATTCCAGTCTCTACAATCCGCTTCCATTTTTGAGGATGATTGAACCAACATCCTAAGGCTCGATCTAGAGCAGAATAGATCCCTTCGGTGGTTGGGGGACCAAAGGCAAAACCATTCTCCTCATCACGGATAATATCGATGAGTCCTCCGGTTTTACGAACGAGAGGGATGGTGCCGTAGCGCATGGCCACCATCGGCGTTAATCCACATGGCTCAAAGATCGATGGAACCAAAAAGAGATCTGAAGCGGCGTAGACAAGATGGGAGAGCGGCTCATTGTAGGTCAGCTCAAGGTGGACATGGTCGCTTCCTGCGAGTTTTCGCTTGAGTTTGTAGAACTCTTCGTGGGTTTTGGGGTCGAGGGCCGACCCTAGAAGAACAAACTGTCCACCCTTTTCGAGGGTACGAAAGATCGCCTGTTTGATAAGCTCCGGACCTTTCTGGGGTACGAGACGGGTGATGGCGCATACGATGGGGCACTCCTCATCGGCGAGGGAGAGGGTTTGACGTAGATGTGCCTTTAGCTTCTTTTTTATTTTTAAGGCTTGAGAGACATTATTGGCGGAGTAATGGAAGGGGAGATGGGGATCATTTTCGGGGTTCCAGTAGGTGTAGTCGATGCCATTGAGCACCCCAATGAATTTCTTTTTCCATCGAGTCACCACCTTGTTCAAGAAGCCATTCTCTTTGGGATCCAAGATCTCTTTGGCGTAGTTGGGTGAAACGGTCGTAATTGTGTCAGCGCAGACAATTCCACATTTGAGCAAGTTGATCGATCGGGGCTGATTCTCATCCTTGATCAACTCAAATCGACGTGTTGAGAGCCCTGCTTGAGTGAGGATCTCCCTTTTGCAGACCCCTTCGTAGGCCAAGTTGTGGATGGTGAACATCACCTTGGAGCATTTCAATCCCTGCGGTTGGTAGAGATCTTGGTAGAGAAGAGCCACCATAGCCGTATGCCAGTCGTGGAGGTGTAAAATGTCGATTTTTTGGCGGCATTTGAGGAGGTATTCTAGAGCGGCGCGACAAAAGTAGCTAAAGCGGGCTGGATCGTCTGGAGCGCCGTAGATCGTCTTGCGAGCAAAGAAATTATTGAGGTCGTGGCTCTCAATAAAGGTCGTCTTGATGCCGCCGACTCTCCCTTGCCAAATCGTATTATGGTGTGATTTTCCAGCAAAAAAGGTGGGCAGATCATGAACGGCTACCTGGAGATTCTCGATGGCTTTGAGATCAAGGCAGTCATATTTGGGGAGAATAATCTCAACATCGTGTTTTTTCTCTGAGAGGGCGCGGCTGAGGCCTAGAAGGACATCTGCTAGACCCCCAACTTTGGCAATAGGCGCCAGCTCAGCGGCTACATGAACAATACGCATCGCATCTCCCATTTTGTATCCCACCTACTTCGCTCAGCCTCTCTACGTGAGATAGTAGTTTCACCATATTCTTGCGAATAATTCTTTCCAAGGGTAGGATATTTCTACTTCACAGTTGGGGTGTAGCCAAGCGGTAAGGCAGCGGTTTTTGGTACCGTGTATCGGAGGTTCGAATCCTTCCACCCCAGAGTTATGGATGATTATATTCTTTTTTCAGGCACCTCCCACCCGGCTTTTGCCCAAGAGGTGGCCGATGTTCTAAAAACTTCTCTTGGTAAGGTCGACTTCCATCCCTTCCCTGATGAGGAGATCTACGTTCAAATACTCGAAAATGTCCGCGGACGAGATATTTTTGTCGTCCAATCGATTGCAAGAAAGCCAAATGATTATTTGATAGAACTGCTGATTATGATCGATGCCCTCAAGAGGGCCTCTTCCCAGAGCATCACCGCGGTCATTCCCTATTTTGGCTATTCCCGGCAGGACCGTAAGGATAGGCCTCGTGTGGCCATTACTGCCAAGTTGATCGCCAATCTGCTGACCCAGGCTGGGGCTGACAGAGTTCTCACCATGGATCTCCATGCCGGCCAAATTCAAGGTTTCTTTGATATTCCTGTCGACAACCTCTACGCTCGCCCTATTCTGGCTGAAGCGGTCAAGGGATTGAAACTCTCCAATCCCGTCGTTCTAGCCCCCGACCTTGGGGCGATCAAGAAAGCCCGTGCCTACGCCAACCATCTCGGGGTCGACTTTGCCGTGGTTGATAAACGGCGTCTTTCTACTGAAAAAGTGGAGGTCTCTGCGATTATGGGAGATGTGAAGGGACGTGATGTGGTGATTGTCGATGATCTCTGCTCCACAGGCGGCACCCTTGTTACCGCCGCAAATGCTTGCATAGAGGCTGGAGCCAAAAGAATTTTTGTCGCTTGCACCCACGGCCTGCTCGTTGGCCAGGCTATAGAGAAGCTGAATAAAAGCCCGATTGAAAAGATTTTTATTAGTAATACGGTTCCGCTCCCCGAGGGGCATTCCCTCGAAAAGATCATCCAGGTCTCTGTCGCCTCCTGTTTTGGAGAGGCGATACGATGCATCATGTCGGCAGAGTCTATCTCTTCGATTTTCAACTGATATTAACTGATGCGATAAATTTCCCCGTCATCTATACTCCCTCTCTATCATATTTTTGGAGTGAACGATGGAACTACCTGTTACCAGTAGAGCAGCCGGAAAGAAAACAGAGACTAAAAAGATACGCCGTGAAGGCAATATCCCCGCGATTCTCTATTCCCACGGGAAAGAGGGAGAAGCGCTTACAGTAGACGGGAGAGCTTTTCAAAAAGCCCTTTATCGCCTGCCAAAAGGGTCGCTAGGAACTCAGATTTTTACCCTAAAAAAAGATGGGAAAGAGATACGAGCCCTTGTCAAAGATGTGCAATATAAGTGCACCAACTACGACCTCCATCACCTCGACTTTGAGGAGATTGATGAGAAGGTGCCTGTTAAGGTAAAAGTCGCTCTGCGATGTACCGGAGAGGCCGAATGCGAAGGGATAAAAGTCGGTGGTTTTTTACGCCAAGTGTTTCGCTTCGTCAGGGTGAGTTGTCTGCCTAAGGATATTCCTTCCTGTTTCGAGCTTGACGTGAGTGAGTTGGGAATGGGGCAGTCGAAAAAGCTGAGTGATATTGCGATTCCCGCAGCGGTACGACCCCTCATCGGCCTTAACGAGATCGCTGTTGTGATTGCGAAACGGTAGATGGTTAGGTTGATTGTAGGGCTTGGAAATCCCGGTTTAAAGTATGCCAAGACCAGGCACAATCTTGGTTTTATGGTTGTCAAAGCCTTTGCGAAAAAGCAGGGGTGGAGCTTTAAAAGGGAGCGCCTTTTCCAAGGGGAGATAGCCCGCGGAGAGTACGGTGAGGAGAAGGTTTATCTTCTTCTACCGATGACCTACATGAACCTCAGCGGGAGTTCGGCCAGGAAGGCGGTAGAAAATTACGAGATATCCTTTGAGGATACCCTTTCGTTTCTGGTGGTCGTCGATGATGTGCATACCAAGTTTGGAAAGATGCGACTGAGACCAAAAGGGGGAACCGGAGGACATAAAGGGCTAAAGAGCCTAGAGCAACATCTGAAATCGCAGGACTATCCCCGTCTTCGAATGGGAGTAGGGGCCACGGATCTGCCTGAGGAGGCAGAGGTTGTGTTGGAAAAGTATGTGCTGAGTAAGTTTACCAGCCTCGAACGCCAGCAGTTGCCGGAGTTTATTGGTAGAGGAGTTGCCATTATTGAGACTTGGCTCGACCAAGGAATAGAACCAGCCATGCAAAGAGCAGGGGAAATAAGATAAAATGAAAGAAGAAACAAAGCAGCTTTATGAGGGGATGTATATCCTCAACGCTACATTGAGTAGTGATGCTCGCAAGAAGGCTCTTGAGCGCATCACTAAGGGAATCACCGAAAGTGGTGGAGAGGTTCACAAGAGTCATGATGAGGGGAAAAGGAAACTCGCCTATGAGATTCGAGGATCGCGTGAGGGTCACTATTACGTGCTCTATTTCACTGCGACCCAGAGCAAACTCGCCGGGTTGTGGGAAGAGTATCACCTCAACGAAGATTTATTGCGTTTCATGACACTCAAAGCCGATAAGGTCAGAGAAACCCTAGAATTTAAACAATTACCAGAATAGGTTGTGCTGAAACACAACCACAAAACTTAGGAGAAAACTATGTCGTCAGGCTACTCACAGTCTCGAAGAAGACGCCCACCAAGGCGTTGTCCGTTCACGACGGCAGGGTGGAAAAGCATCGATTACAAAGATGTCGAAACCCTCAGGCGCTTTATCACCGAACGAGGCAAGATACTGCCACGCCGTATCACTGGCGTTTCTGCCCATTTTCAGCGCCATCTTAACCAAGCAATCAAGCGAGCCCGTTATATCGCCTTATTGCCATTTGTAGCCGAAGAATAGAGGAAAATACCCATGAAACAACAATTACTTTTACTCGAAGATGTCGATGGATTGGGGCGTCAGGGCGATGTCGTCACTGCCAAACCTGGATTTGTTCGAAACTACCTTTTCCCAAAGAAAAAGGCTGTCGTTGCTAATAAGAACAGCCTTATGATGCGGACCAAGCTCCAAGCTGAGCGTGAAAAGAAAGCCGCTGTAGATCGCAAAGAGTTCGAAGCCCTCGCCGCTAAGCTGGTCGAGCTAGTGTTGACAACCGAAGTGAAGGTCGATTCTGATGGGAAGATGTATGGTTCCGTGACCGTTCCTGAGATCGTCCGTCTTCTCGGAGAGAACGGTTATGTACTTGAAAAACGCCAGATTATTATGCCTTATGTCATCAAATCTCTCGGCAAGCATACTATCAACCTTCGGCTTCCAGAGAATGTCTCAGCGACAGTTTCTCTAGAAGTGCAGCCAGAGGGAGGCAAACTGCCTGAGAAGAGAGAGATGCCGCAGGCGGAAGAGCAACTAGAAGAGAAGCCAGAGGAAGCGGGAGAAGAGTGAAGCTCTTCTCTCCGGCCAAACTCAACCTCTTCCTGCGCGTTCTATCCAAGAGACAAGACGGCTATCACGAGATAGCCTCTCTTTTTCAGGCCATCGATTTTGGTGATACTCTCACCTTTGCCCTCTCTGACAAAGATAGACTCACTTCTAGCGATCCCTCTATTCCGCTTGACCACTCCAACTTGATCTTCCAAGCTGCCGACCAGTTCCGTCGACAAACCGGACTCCATTTTGGCTTAGAAGTTGATCTCGAGAAGAAGATTCCCACCCAATCCGGCCTTGGTGGTGGAAGTAGTAATGCAGCGACCACCCTCTGGGCTCTCAACGAACTCAATGGCCGTCCCGTTTCGGAACACCAACTCATTCAATGGGCGGGCGAGATTGGCGCCGATGTTGCCTTCTTCTTCTCGCAAGGAACCGCCTACTGCACGGGAATAGGGGAGATTCTCGATCCTCTGCCTCCGCTCGGTCTATCCAAACCCTTATGGATTATCAAACCTCCCGGAGGTCTCTCTACCGCTACTATGTACCAAAAATTGCAACTGAATCAGAGCCCAGATCCTAGACAGCTTCTAGATGATTTTCTTGTCGGAAAACCTCGCTGCCACAACGATTTTGAAGGGCCAGCCTTTATAGAACGCCCGATGCTTGCTGAGCTGAAAGAAAAATTGCTTGAAAGTGGTTATGAAATGGTTGCAATGACAGGTTCAGGCACCGCCTTTTTCGTGATGGGTGAGGAGCGACCCGATTTAGACTCCACTTACCAGATTCATTCTGCCCGTACTATCCGACGAGAGCCAAATCATTGGTATTAGACAGCTCTTTGCCTCCCTCTGTGGTTATAATAAAACCACCACAGAGACCACCGAGAACACAGAGAAAGATAGAAAGCTGACTCATCTTCATCTGCTTCGTTGCAAATTTGCGCCTCGCATCTGAAGCGTTGTGTCAGCAGAAATGTACAACTTATTTTTTTCCGACTCCTTATTGGGAGAAAGCTGCAGAACTCTATCGCAAAATAGGGGTTCTTTTCTACGATCTACAAGAGGCGATCCAGGGTCTCATCAAGGAAACGGTGAGGGC
>JAAKFT010000006.1 GCA_011064935.1 Chlamydiota bacterium
GTTGCAGAAGATTGAAGCCAATATCTATACCTTCGCCTGCCCGAAAGATTGGTCACTCTACTTCTTCCCCAAAGGGTTTATCGCTCTCGATGGGATCAGCCTCACTCTCGTCGACACCCTTCCCGGCTTCTTTACCGTACATCTCATCCCTGAGACCCTCAAACGGACAACTCTAGGCTTTAAAAAAATCGGGGAGTTTGTCAATGTGGAAATTGATTCACAAACACAGATCATTGTCGATACTATCCATAGGAGGTTGAAAAATGACAACAATGGCACATAAACACAACCTAGACGCTAAAATCGTTGATGAGGTTGTCTCCAAACTCTCCACCTTTTTAGCTGATCATGCCGTTCTCTATATGAAAACCCTAAACTTCCACTGGAATATGATCGGACCGCACTTCTTTGTTTTTCACCGACTTCTCGAAGAGCAGTACACCGAACTGGCCGTATCGTTAGATGAGATTGCAGAACATATTCGCTCTTTTGATCGTCTAGCTCCCGGATCGATGCAAGAGTTCCTACAGCTTGCCCGTCTCAAAGAGTCCCCAAACACCCTCTCGCAAGACGAGATGATCCATGAGTTGATCGCATCAAACGAAATGATAGCAGAGAATTGTTCAGAACTGATCGCCTTTTCTGACCGCTGCAAAGCTCCTGCAACAACCGATCTACTCACCCAAAGACTCAAAGTCCACGAAAAAGCAGCCTGGTTACTCAGAAGCCATTATAAGAAGTAGCAAGAGCTACTTTCTCTTCTTCTTTCTCTTGCTGACCTCTTTGACCAAAGATCTGGCAGCATCTTTGGCATCTTCAGCAATATCTTTGGCCTTGTCGCAAAGATCTGAGCAGCGATCGCTGACACCTGAAACTACATCATGAGTCTTATCCGAGACATCATGATATTTGCGCGAAATATCTTTTCGGAGCTTTTTACCAGACTTCGGAGCCAAAAGAAGAGCGGAGATTCCGCCAACCACACTACCGAAAAAAGCACCTATTATGAACCCTTTTCCTTTTTTACGACGACGAAACATAACTACTTCTTCTCCTTTAATTTTTGCCACAAACTAAGACCCACGAGGCTACACTCCACCAGATCGACCCACTTATTGGATCGCTCCCCTTTTTTACGCCCCGAAAAACACTCCAGAGCTTCCCCTACCCCTGATGCCACATGAAAGTAAGGATCGAGTGAGCGGGCTTTCTCCTCGAGATCAACCACCAATTCATTGGCATTGCGTAATAACTTCCGAAGCGAAATCAATGCGAAAATCGAATAGACAACAAGTGCAGCAAATGCAATAGCCACGATCGCAATAGCAATCCAAATAACCCAGTATTCCCATATAACCATATTAACACCCTGAATGGTAGTAATATTACTTACTACATATACTATATTATTTAACTATAGTATTAATTTGTAAACTGGTTTTTTAATAAATCTAAATACGTTGATTATCAGTCGGTTACGGGGCGCGCTTCAATTCCCTCAGCTTCAGAAGAGAAAACAATCTCATGACGGAGGCGATAGATGCCAATGATGTTAATAATCAACAACATAGCTCCCGCGATAGACATCACCAGAAGAGTTCTTGTCTGATTGACAAAAGTGAATAAGACAAAGGTAGACATTGCATAGCAGGTAAAGATCGCAGTACCTCTGCGAGGCATCAGATAGCGGGCACACTTGAGTCCCACTACAAAGAAGGCGATGATGGTGGTGTAACCACAAAAAATGAGGAAAAGCGGCATAAAGAGGTCCATCATCGGGAAGTAATGACTTAGAGCGACCTGGACCAGATGAGAGCCTTGGATCGGCTCCGCGGCCTTCCAAACACCTGTGACTAAAACCATTAGAATACTCATTGTGCAGACAAGGTTGTCGATAAAGATCCCCAAAATGGCCAATCTGGCCTGTCTTTCAGGGTAGATCGTGCTCGATTCCGCTTGAATAATCGAGTCATATCCAATGCCAATATCTCCAGAATAGGCAGCGCGAGCAATACCATGTTGGATCGCCAAAATCACGCTCGCACCGGCAAAACCACCGATTGCAGCCTGCCCGGTGAAGGCTGACTTAAAGACTCCAGCTAAAATCACCGGCAAAGCAGTGATCTCCTGCCCAATGATCCAGAGAGCCATCAAACTGTAAACCACCATGAAGATAGGCATCATCCAGCTGCAGATCTTGCCCAGCCGTTTGACGCCACCCAATCCCGCATAAACCACAAGACCGAGTAGAACGGCTATCACCAGAAAACGGTTGATCTCCCAGTTAGAGGAGACACTATCGGTGATCACGGTAAATTGGTAAATCTCCACTCCATAGATACAGAGAAGCAGAGCAGCCAGAATCGGCAAAAATCGGGTTTTTTTAAAGGCCGCTTTGAGGAAGTACATCGGACCGCCGTCATATCCCCCTCGATCGTTGGGAACCCGATATTTAAGCCCCAGATAGATCTCACCATATTTGACGATTGCCCCAATCATCCCGGCCATCCAGACCCAGAAAAGAGCTCCGGGGCCGCCCAGCTGGACCGCAGTGACAATCCCGACCACATTGCCGATACCGATCATCCCTCCCGCAGAGGCAAAGAAAGCCCTTAGCGGATGAACCCCACGCTCACTCTCGCCTCCTTTCATGAACTGAAAAAAAGATTTAGCGATACTCGGGAATTCACGGATCTGAAAAAACTTATTTTTAATCGTCAGATAGCTTCCCAAGACGATGATCAGCCCAAAGGCCACATAGCCCCAGAAGAACTCATCTAGTCCGGTCAGAAAGTGAAAAATAGCGTTTAACATGATTTAATACACAACAATCTGCTATTATATTCTTTTGAAAGTTAACTTTCTATATTTTTTTGAAGAGAATATGCCCGAAATCGGCAGATAATAATTATTTGAAACAGAGCTGATCTTCTAGCCAGCTGAAAATGCGCTCCCCTGAAAGGGCATAAGCCCCAATCTGGCAGTGGACCCCAGCCCCTTCTTCAGCGCGAAAGAGAAGGAACTCCTTGGGGCAACGAAGCCCGTCGTAGAACTTCTGAGCCTGCCCTTTCATCTGCCAATCATTTTCGGAATCGACGATCAGCATCGGACATTTGATCTGATCAATGCAATCCCTAAGATGATACTCCCGCGACATGACAAACCAGTCGACAGGGCTCTTGGCTTGAAAAGTGTACATGCCGTGGCCAATTGCCCAGCGTGCACCCGCGTCCGTTTCCATGGCCTTCAAGACCTCCTTGTTGACCAACTCTTTGGCCTCTTCTTGATCTAGGATCGCCTCAAAATCCGGCGGAGAATCGGCCATCACTACCTCATGGAAATCCAGAACTCCTCCATTGGCAATCCCTACCTTGATTCTCGGTTCAAACACGAGAGCGCGAGGGACAAGATAGCCGCCGAAGCTCATACCCATCAGAGCGATTTTCTCAGGATTTACCTGATCAAGAGAAACAGCAAAATCAATGACCGGTGTAATCACCGTCTCCCAATTAGGCCTGAAAGGAATCTTCTGCTGGCGGATCACTCTCCCCTGTCCAGGTCCTTCAAAAATCAAACAGTGAAAGCCGTGTTTGAGAGCCGCTTGAGCAACGACAAAATAGAGCTCCTCAGCCGTTCCATCAAAACCGGTTTGCACAATGAGAAGGGGCCCCTTCGTTTCTCCAGCAAGACAGAGATAACCCGGAAGAGTCGTCCCCTCAAATGGAATCTCCACCTCAGTGATAGGCTGGTCTTTGATCCCTTTCAGAAAACAGGCTTTGCTGCGACCACAGGTTTCTAAAATGCGAGGATCATCAGGATTTATATGGAGGAAGAACTCGGAAGTACGGTAGTAGTTAGAAGCGCGCAGGGAGAGCGAAGCCGCGCTCACATCGTGGCCCTTCGACCCCATTTCCAATGCTTCTGCTTCCAATCTCTTGGCAAGATCATACCAAGCGCAATACCAACTTTCGTCATCACCATCTTCTATTTTGCTGATGGCAGCTAAACATTCTCCAATATCCGCTCCACCACTTGAAGCAGCTGCCATTGCTCTGAGAGCCTGAAAAGAGTAAAGGTTGGACTTGAAAAACGGTTTGGTATCGCCATTCATAGGCACCATTGATACCATCAAAAAAAGAAATATGCAAATAAATCTGATCTTCATATCCTCTCCAACCTCATTAGCTTGAATATTATAGCTCAGTCTCAATATTGAGGGTAAATTTGACGAAAAAAAGGTGACACAGGCATAATATTCTTAATTCCATAAATTTAGGAGGTTAATATGGCTGCTGCTTGTTTTGGTCTTGGAGATAAGATTCAATCTGTTATTCAAAATAAATATGTAGTATCTACTCTGCTGGTAGTCACTGTAGCCATGGCCATTATTGGCGCCGTAGCGCTGACCTATCCCCACAGCTTTGTGGGCCACATTGTTGGAGGCGGTGCTGGAATCATCATGACTACCTGTGGGACAGCCGCATTTACCGCCCTCCTGATCAACCGCTGCTGTAGTTACCGAAGACTGGTAGTCGTTCCACCAGGGCCAGCAAGCACTCCTAATAATGACCCAACAAACCCTTTCTGACAGGCAATAACCTATATTTTATGTCATTGCCTGTCAGAAATAGTATCAACCTTCTTCTGCTCAACGAAAAGAAGCAGCTACTGTTGATGTGCGCGGACGATCCCACAACCACCACCGTTGACGGGAAATATCATGGAAGGTTCTGGTTTCCCATCGGAGGCAAAATTGAACCTGGAGAATCACTAGAAGAGGCGGCTCTTCGAGAACTTTTCGAAGAGACAGGCCTCGCTCCTGAAGAGGTTGAGCTGGGGCCTATTGTCTGGTTTGGAGAATTTGATCTGGTGCTCTCCGGCACGCCAACCCGCCTCAAGCAGAGGTTTATCGTTGCCAAGACCCGGCAAAATAGCGTCTCTCTATCCAATCTCACGCAAGAAGAGCAGGCGGTGATCCAAAAAACCGCCTGGTTCTCTCTCGAAGAGATCAAAAATTGCCCCGACGTCATCTACCCAGTCCTTCTCCCCCAATATCTTCCCGATATTCTCTCAGGCAACTACCCTGCACAGCCCCTCGAAATCGATCTAGGCACCCAACCGCGCTAATAACGCTGACGCTTATTTTCGAATATTGACTTTTTCGAAAATAAGCGATATAATTTCAAATAAAGGCTTACAACATGGAAATACTAAAGTCCCCTGCAGGCAAAGTTGTCAGAACATTAAGGGGTTATGATGCGTTTATCCCAAACCCATTACCCCCCCAAATTGAGTGGAACGACACCTTAGTACATTCATTATCCAGAGCAGATCTAATCATCGGCAAATTGGCTGGGGAAGGGAGCAGGCTGCCAAATCCTCAGTTACTAATGAGACCCTTTATCACTCGGGAAGCTGTACTATCTAGTAGAATAGAGGGTACGCAAGCATCCATTAGTGAAGTTCTAGCAGATGAAGTAGGCGCACCCGTTGATCGTAGTCCCGCTGACCTTCTAGAAGTAAGAAATTATATTTTTGCTTTGGATTATGGCCTAAAACTGTTGAATGATATCCCTCTCTCTCTAAGGCTCATTAAAGAAATCCACAAACAATTAATGCAAGGGGTACGTGGACATCATGCTACACCAGGCGAATTTCGTCGCTCGCAAAATTGGATCGGATTACCCGGCTGCACATTGGCAACAGCCAAGTATGTGCCCCCACCTCCAGAAGATCTTCTGAATTGCTTGAGCGCATTTGAATTGTTCTTACATTCTAAACAATTGCCCCCTCTTATTCATATTGCCTTATGCCACTATCAATTTGAAGCTATCCATCCTTTTTTAGATGGTAATGGACGTGTGGGACGCTTGCTGATCACATTGCTGATCATCGAACAAGGTATCCTACCAGCTCCTCTTCTCTATCTCAGTGCTTTCTTTGAAGCCACTCGCGATGAATATTATCGTCAGCTTTATAATGTAAGCAGACATGGGAATTGGCAAGAGTGGTTGATTTATTTTTTGAATGGTGTGGCCATACAATCCAGGGATGTCTTATCTCGAGCTGAAAGAATCAATCAATTAATAGAAAATTGGACCTTGTCCCTATCAAACGGATCTTCTTCTACATTAATTGAAATTATAAAAAATCTAGTCGCTAATCCCTTCATTACTGCTAAAAAAATTAGTGAACATAATAATATTGCCTTTACAACTGCCCTAAGAAACATAAAAAAGCTCGAATCTTTAGGAATTATTTCCCTAATTTCAAAAAACAAAAGAAATCGTGTTTATTGTGCTTTAAAGCTAATAGAAATATTGGAAGAACCTGCCAGAACAGATGAACTAGAGTGAAAAAACCTGTTCTTCACTTTAAGAAAGTGTTTAAAAGAATTTTTTATTTTGTTAGACAGGGTTGTACTGAAATATACATTCAAGGGTTCAACTATGGGCAGTCCGAAGGATACTCCATTTTTAGATATGCCTCCCGAAGAGGTCATCAAGCACTTTACTACTAGCGAGAAAGAAGGGCTCTCCACCGGCGAGAGCCAAAAGAGACTCCTCCAATATGGCCTCAATCTCCTAGAAATCAAGCAAACCAGTCTCTGGAAGCGCATCTTAACCTTCTTCTGGGGACCCATCCCATGGATGATCGAAATCGCTGCTATCCTCTCAGGTTATCTCGAAAAATGGCCCGATTTTATCATGATCGTCGCCCTTCTCCTGATCAACGCAGGCCTTGGATTTTTCCAAGAGTTTAAAGCTCACAACGCCATAGAAGCGCTTAAAAAATCCCTCGCCCTCAAAGCCCGTGTTCTGCGCGACGGAAAATGGAAAACTGTTGAAGCTCAAGACCTTGTTCCTGGCGACGTCATCACGGTGAAGCTGGGTAATATTATTCCTGCTGATATGAAATTGATTTCGGGAGAGTATCTATCGGTGGATCAATCCGCTCTCACGGGAGAATCTCTACCCGTAGATAAAGGAGTGGGTGACATCGCTTTTTCCGGGACGATTGCCAAACTCGGATCCATGATAGGTGTGGTCACTGAAACAGGGACAAACACCTTCTTCGGCAAGACCGCAAAACTAGTCGCCGAAGCAAAGACCATATCTCACTTCCAAGAGGCTGTCTTAAAAATCGGCCACTTCTTGATTTTCTCAACCCTTGCGATTGTCGCTGTGATTTTCGTGGTCGATATCTTTAGACTCGAAATCACCAAAACGGTACACGAGACTCTCGCCCAGATCTTTATTTTCTTACTCGTCCTAATCATTGCGGGCATCCCTGTGGCTCTACCAGCAGTTCTATCGATGACCATGGCCATAGGCGCCTCTCGCATGGCCAAACTCAAGGCTATCGTCTCCAAACTCATCGCTGTTGAAGAGCTAGCTGGGATGGATATTCTCTGTTCCGACAAAACGGGTACCATGACCAAAAATCAGCTCACCGTCGGAGATGTGAGAGGCTACGACACTGCCTCAAGAGAGGACGTGATATTTTATGGTTCATTAGCCTGTGAAGAGGGTGAGGATCCTATCGATAAAGCCATCCTCGAAAAGCTGAAAGAGAAAGAGAAACTCAAAACTTATAAAACAGAGAAATTTGTTCCCTTTGATCCAGTCATCAAACGGACCGAAGCAACCCTGATCGCTCCAGACGGCTCCAAACTATTTGCCTGCAAAGGAGCGCCACAGGTTATTCTCGGCCTCTCCAATCCTTCAGACGCTCTCTCCAAGGAAGTAGTAGCTGGTATTGATGAGTTCGCAGCAAAAGGATTTAGAACCCTCGGAGTCGCAAAAGCTACCACCGAGGGGAAATGGGAGTTTTTAGGCCTTATTCCCCTCTTTGATCCCCCGTGGGAAGATACCAAAGAGACCATTCGTAAAGCCAAGGAGATGCATGTCGATGTGAAAATGATCACTGGAGACCACACTGCCATTGCCAAACAGCTCGCTGGAGAGCTCGATCTCGGCACCAATATTCTCTCCGCAGAAGAACTGAATGATGACAAGATACCTGAAGAGGCCATAGAGAAAGCCAACGGTTTTGCCGAAGTTTTCCCTGAGCACAAGTTCGCAATAGTGAAGCACCTTCAACACAAAAAACATATCGTTGGCATGACAGGAGACGGCGTGAACGATGCCCCCGCCCTTAAACAGGCCGATATCGGCATTGCCGTCAGCAACGCCACAGACGCCGCCAGAGCGGCCGCCGATCTTATCTTAACCATGCCTGGGCTTTCCGTGATTAAACATGCGATTGATGAATCTCGGCGTATTTTTGGACGGATGAGAAGTTATTCGATGTATCGTATTAGTGAGACCTTCCGCCTCCTACTCTTTCTCTTCTTCGCGATGCTTGTTTTCAATACTCATCCCCTAACCGCAATCATGATCATCGCCATCGCACTCCTCAACGACATCCCGATTATGATGATTGCCTATGACCACATGCAGGTCGACAAGAAGCCCGTAATATGGAATATGAAGGAGGTCTTTACAATAGCGGTGGGCCTAGCTGTTGTTGGGGTGGTCTCTACCTTTGGCCTCTATTGGATCGGCGAACGGTTGTGGCACTTTACACCCTCCCAAAACCAGACCCTGGCTTTTATGGCCATCCTCTGCGGCGGCAACCTCACCATCTATCTCACAAGAAATGCGAACAACCTCTTCACTAAACCTCTGCCCGAATGGAAGTTCTTCCTAGCAACCCTCTTCTCTCAAATAACCGGAACCTTGGTAACCGTCTACGGCCTGGGAACCTCTGATTTTGTGGGTATCGGCTGGAAACATGTCGGCTTCGCTTGGATCTACATCTTAGTCTGGTTTGTGATCTGCCTATACACCAAGATCGGTCTCTACAAAATACTACGGATGCGAGGCCTGGAAACCCGAGAAGCCCTAGTCGAGGCTTAGATTCCCGCCGCGGAACGTAGCCTTGCACTAAGATCGCGAAACTCGATGTACCTGTCGTCCTGAGGTATCCAAACTATGAAACGTCTTAAAAGGAATAGTAACCCTTCATTTGAGTTTGGGTATAACCATCGTGAGGGTGGTATGGTTCCTTCCAATACCTTAAATCTATCGTCTAAAGATAGTTTGTTGTCATATTCACGAAGGAAAAGCTCAAGAAACTGAAGTTGCCCATTATTGCTTAAGAGAGCGAGTGTTTGAATTAAATTATCACCATTAAATTCCAAACGTTCCAATATTTTTCCGACAATTCTACTGTGAACAACGTAAAAATCTCTGACTATTTGATCGGCATCAGTAATTTCTATAGCCAAAGAGTATTCCGCTGCCTCTAAGTATTTTTTAGCAGTATTGCTATTCTCAATATCAGATTTTAATTCATTTGCTTTGGAGTGAATCTTTTTGCAATAGTCTTGAAACTCCTGAACTGAAGGAGGCACGCAATGCCCAAGAATACGACCAATTTGACCTTCTGTTAGTGTCCCCTGAGCAGGACCATAACTTTTACGATAAACAAAAGCATTGTTTTGGAGAAGTTCGCTCAACCGTCCGAATTCACAGCAGGTTGGAAGAATCGCAAGAATTCTATCGGCCGTTGCGCCTCTCTCTGCTTTTACGAAGACTTTAAATCTCGCAATTACTATATCAAAATGTAATAAGCCTTTCTCTTCGAAGCCTTTACTTTTATAGTAATCTAAAATACGATTCGCTATTTTGTCTCCGTCATCACTTGCAACATCAGGCAATGCCCTAATAACGTGAAACTGATTCCAAACGCGAGAATCCAAAATTAAATTAAATGTTTCCAAATTCGAAGAATATGCCGCTTGACCTAAGACACTTTCAGCTCTTTTTGAATCATCAAGATGACCATTTGCGCGGGCGAGTTTGACCACCTCAGTATTGCTACGACACACCGCCGTCATTAAATGATCGTTCAAACCCCGTCCAATTCGCGCAATAAGAGCTGCTAGATTGCCAGCGAAGGGTATCATACAGCATCCACACTCCCAAGCCGGTTTAGAGATCATATGAATCTTTAGATCGGTCTTCCAGCCCCGCACGACAGGATTAGCCGCACTGTCGACTTTGCGCGCCGCTTTGTAAAGCAGCATAGCTCCATTTGTCAGCGTACTAATAACTGTGGGATGCAATCACAGACCGCATCGATACATTGAATAGTTCTTAAAGTAGCTTCACCCATTTTGACCCTCAAACTTAAATTTCAAGAATCTATTGTATTAAAGATCGCATTAAGAATTAACCGTCAATAAAATCTCAACGCAACAGGCATTTTTAGTGTTGTGATTTATGGAATCATAACACAAAATGGTGTTTTAGTGTTGTGATTTATGGAATCACCCAGTTCGCGATAAAGGAGTATTATGCCTCGACCAATACCAAAGAATGAACTTGAGGACATTCAGCGTAGTTTAGACTTTTTCCCTCAAGGAGCCTCTCTAAAACAGATCAATCAAGTCTTAAAATCCCCTTTGCCTCCCTATACTTTACACCGCCGCTTAGCCTTTCTAGTCAAAGAAGGCACCATATATACAGAAGGAAAGGCGCGAGCGTTGCGGTACAAATTACATCTAGCACCAGAACGAGAGATTGAAAAAAGATCTACCCCAAAAGAACGAAAAGAGTTTGTAATTCCTTTATCCGCGATTTCTGAAAACATTCAGAAAAAGATAAGTCAGCCTGTTCAAGCACGCACCCCTGTTGGTTATAACAGAAATTTTTTGGAGGCTTACCGCCCAAATGTCACGAGATATCTTTCTGAAGCTGTCCAACAACGGCTCTTTGATTTAGGGAAAACAGATGGGGAGCGGCCAGCCGGAACATATGCAAGAGAAATTTTTAGTCGTTTGCTTATTGATTTGTCATGGAACTCCAGCAGGTTAGAGGGAAATACCTATTCACTTCTTGAAACAGAGCGTTTACTAGAATTAAATGAAATAGCGGAAGGAAAAGATTTAGCAGAAACTCAAATGATTTTGAACCATAAGGCTGCAATTGAGTTTCTCATAGATTCTGCAGAAGAAACCAATATTAATCGGCAGACTGTTCGGAATGTACATGCGCTACTTTCCGACAATCTGCTTGCTGATCCCAAAGCATGCGGTCGTGTGCGATCAAAAACTATAGGGATTGGAAAATCAGTTTATCATCCTTTAGTCATTCCAGATGTGATCAATGAATGTTTTGGACAGATTTTAGATACCGCCAAGGCCATTAAAAATCCCTTTGAGCAAGCATTCTTCTTGATGGTTCATCTTCCCTATTTACAACCATTTGAAGATGTAAACAAACGCGTCTCTCGACTCGTTGCTAATATCCCATTAATTCGTTTAAATCTGTCTCCTTTGTCATTTATGGGTGTTCCCAAAAAGACTTACATCAATGGTCTTTTAGCTGTGTACGAATTAAACAACATTGATTTATTGCGAGACGTATTTATATGGGCTTATGAACGTTCATGTTCTGTATATTCGGCAATTCTCCAGACGCTTGGGGAACCGGATCCTTTCCGTTTGCGCTATCGGAATATACTTTTTGAAACAATTGCTAATATTGTAAGAGAGAGAATGGATAAAAAAGAGGCAATAAACGCAATTAAAACAAAAGCAAGTCAGTCTATAATCCTGGAAGATCAGCCAAGATTTATAGAAGTAGTTGAGCTTGAGTTAAGAGGATTGCATGAAGGTAACATAGCTCGTTATCGATTACGTCCTTCAGAATATGAAGCTTGGAATGAAGTATGGCATTAATAGCTCTACAAAATACTACGGATGCGAGGCCTGGAAACCCGAGAAGCCCTAGTCGAGGCTTAGATTCCAGCGAAAGAGCTACTGGCTACCTCTTCCCTGACATCATCTCCTCGCGATGTGTGAACAATTGTTCGCGTTGTTCATCATCAAAATTTAGGCTCCAACGGCGGCATAGGAAATCAAACCCGGCTGCTGAGTTTGGGTAAAAAACACTTGGCACTAGGGTTTCATTCAATATCTGGAGTTTATCATCTAGGAATAGTCTGTATTCATATTTCTCAAGGAACTTATTCAGAAACGCAACTTGTCCCAAATTGCTTAGATGAGAGAATGTCTGAGTTAGCCCAGAAATACCGAATTCGCAAAGATCCATTAGTTTTGCGATAATCTTACGCTGAGCGAAGTAGACATTTGTGATTATATGTTCAACATTAACTTCTAATACAAAATCCCAATGAATGACCTGATTTTCACACTCAATAGCATGTTTTAATAGATTTGCTTTGGAATGAATCTCTTTACAATAGTCTTGAAACTCCTGAACTGTAGGAGTCTCGCAAAGCTCAAGAATACGATCAATTTGATCCCGTGTTAATATCTTCGGGAGCTCAGATTCATAACTTTTACGATAAACAGACGCATTGCCTTGGAGAAGTTTGCTTAACTTTGCGAATGGGCATTGAGGAAGAATTGCAAGAATTCTATCCGCTGTTTTGCTTCTCCCTGCTCTTACGAAGTCTTCAACTCTCGCAATTATTATATATATCTCATAAGAGCTTAGGCCTTTCTTTTCGAAGCCTTTACTTCCATAGTAATCTAAAATACGATTTGCTATTTTATCCTGCATATCATTAAAGCACCATACAGGCAATGCCTCAATAACTTCAGACTGACTCCAATCGCGAGAGCTGAAAATTAAATCAAAGATCTCAAAGTTAGAAGAAACAACAGCTTGACTTAAGACACTTGCAGCTCTGCTTGAATCAACAAGATGACCATTTGCGAGGGCGAGTTTGACCACCTCGGTATTGCTACGACAGACTGCCCCCATTAAATGATCGTTCATACCCTGTCCAATTCGCGCAATAAGACTTGCTAGATTTCCGGCGAACGGTATCATACATAACCCACACTCCCAGGCCGGTTTAGAGATCATATGAATCTTTAGATCACTCTTCCAACCCTGCGCAACAGGATTGGCCGCCCTGTCAACTTTGCGCACTAGCTTATAGAGCAGCTGAGCTCCATTGGTCAGCGTACTAATAACTGGGATACAGTCACAGACCGCATCGATACGTTGAATGGTTCTTAAAGTAGCTTCACCCATTTTGATCCTCAAACTTAAATTTTTAATAAATTATTTTATTAAAGATCGCGTTAAGAGTCAATCCTTGGCGAACTTCTCTCTCCTATTGAAATATTTTTTTACACGTTGGTAAGGAATGAGACACCCAGACTTAACTTCCTGGTCAAATATTTGGTGAGCAGATTTGGGGGATCGCGACGACAAATTGGAGCCAAACCTGCCCAATTCAAAAAAATTATTGCAATAATTCGAGTTTAATCATATAAAAACAAAAAAAACTTACAGCAGAGCTAATCTTATGATGACGATCCTATTCCCCCAGCTCTTGGCAGTCGAGCCGCCAACTTTAACTCCATTTTATAACTCCATCAAGTGGACCCTTATCATTGAAATCCTCATCGTTGTTTTGGTGGGAGCTTTTGGAATCAGCTTGCATTGGATTCTCACTTCCCGAAAGAAGAAACTCCGAGCCCTTCGAAAAGATCTGGAATCTTATCTGGCGAAAATGGTTGAACAAGAAGAACGCTTTGATTCTGTTAACTTCCCTAGAAAATTTCTTAAGGTATCTCTACTTGTACCGGTGATAGTAGAAATGGATGCAAAACAGGAAAGCTCTTCTTGGAAAACACTCCGAAACTCTATCGAAGAGAAATATTTATTATCCAAAGCGCGCAAACTTGCTTATAGCAGAAGATGGACACGACAACTTATTGCTGTCAGATGTTTTGCTTTATCCCCTAGAATTGATGATGAAAAATACTTGCTACACCTCTTAAACAACAAAGTACCAATTATTAAATATGTGGCCGCTCATGCTACAGCTACATTGGGAACTTCATCATCAATCGACGCAATACTTACCGTCATGAATGAGGCAACAAGATATTTGCGTCACCCTTTTCATGATGCCCTTGTCAAGGGTGGAGAAAAGGTGTTCCATTATCTAGAGCAAAGACTTGAGAAGGAAACAAACTCCTATACGAGGGTGAGTTGTATAGAGGTTCTCGCATCCAACATGAATGATCACATTGCTTCCTTAATCGAAAAAGATCTCACTTGTTCTCATAAGAATCTCCGCATTGCCGCGATACGTGCTTTAGGGCATTACAAGGGCGCCCATACTACAAGACTTTTACTTCCTCTTTTAAATGACTCTGAATGGGAAATAAGAGCTCTGGCAGCGCGTTCTTTGGGATATCTAGATATCAAAAAAGCTCTCAAGCAAATATCAGAACTACTGAAAGATAATGTCTGGTGGGTAAGAATGAATGCGGCCATGGCATTGAAAAAGATGGGAAGTGAGGGTGAAGCTATTCTTAACTCTCAAAATCCAAAAGTAGATCGTTATGCATATGAGATTGCTCAATATGCATTAGCATTACAGGAAGGGTAATTATGTTAGCAGCACAGGCTTATCTATGGATCGATTCAGGATTGGTCACCTATTTTTTGTTACTCAATGGTTTTTATGCCTTTGTGCTTCTATTGGGATTTCCTGTTTTATATAGAAGATTTCAAGAAATAGGCTCCGAAGAATTGACGTCGTTGTTATCCACTGATCATGTGCCTCCAATTACAGTGATTATTCCTGCGCATAATGAAGAAAAGATCATCCATGAAGCTATCTCTTCGGTTTTTCATCTTGAATATCCCCATTTTTCTTTGATTGTTATTAATGACGGTTCTACTGACGACACTTTAAATGAACTAAAGAAGAAGTATGAACTGATACAAGTTCCACCTGCCTTTCCAGATATTTTAAAAACTCAACCCGTTAAAGCTTATTATCGATCCAAGAAACATCCCAATTTAATGGTCATTGATAAGGAGCTGGGGGGACAAGAGGATGCACAGAATGCAGGGATTAACGCATGTACATCACCCTACTTTATCACAACAGATGCTGATGCAATAATGGAACCCGATGTTTTACGGCTCCTGTCTCTGAGTCTTGTAACACGCCATAATACAATAGGAGTTGGTGGTGCACTGCGATTAGCAAATAATTGCACCGTTGAAGATGGGGTGGTCAAAGAGGTTCGCTTACCTAGTACTTATTTTACTGCAATGCAAGTTCCAGAATATTTACGAGGTTTTTTCTTTGGTAGATTGGGTTGGAATATATTAGGAGGTCCTTTTGTGCTCTGCGGTGCATTTGCTCTTCATGAAAAACAAGCTGTGATTGAAATAGGGGGATATGGACATCAAGTTCCTGCCGCCGACATCGATTTAACATTGCGCTTACATGGAAAAATGCATGAATTAAAAAGACCCTATAATATCCAATATGTACCAGATGCGACGATTTGGACAGAGGTTCCCCAAGGATACAGAGATTTATCATTGCAAAGGCAGAGATGGTATTGTTCTATCATGGATGTCGTTTCGAAATATAAATATATGATTTTCAATCCTAAATATGGACGACTGGGGTTTCTCTACCTTCCTTATCTTCTCTTTGGAGAAGGCTTAGGCCCACTTATTGAGGCTTTTGCATATGGCTACTTCCTCTGGTGCTTCATCTTCGGTGTGCTCAATCTTCCCTTCTTTATTATGTTCGTTTTAATCTCATTGGGATATAGCACACTGCTGACCTTTATTTCTTTAGGAATGGAACAGACCACATTTAAAAAATATGTCTCTATTAAAGAAGTCTTGAAGCTCGTAGGACTGATCTTGATCGAAAATCTAGGCTATCGCCAGTTATCTGTTTATTGGCGCATGAGGGGTTTCATCCGTTACTTCACGAAACATAGATATTACAGGGAGCACCCAGAAAGGCATGTTTATAAAGAGAAATAATTTATAAAAAAAACATGTACGCTTTTATACAACGTCTATTTGAAAAAATTGTACAGATATTTTCATTTGCCGCTTTATTAGCCATAGTTGCGCTAATATTTATGTTTCTATCACAACTTCCCCCTCCTCCTACCACTCCTTACAACATTGCCTATCTTTTTTATTTAGATGGTAATTACGAAGAAACCATACATATTCTTCAGCCGCTAGTAAAAGCTAATCCTGATGATTTTGATGCCCAGCATCTTTTGGGACAAGCATTACTAAAAAATAATAATCGATCCGGAGCAGAGGCAATCTTTCATCAACTACTTGAAAAACATCCAGATGCCATAGATGCTCGGATTGGAGTTGTGGAAGCTAGCCTTGCCAATAATCATGCATCCATAGCTGTCCCCATTTTGGAAAAACTAACCTCACAATATCCTCATTCTGTAAACATATTCCTTCTTTTGGGAACAGCCTATTTTAATAATGGTGATAATTTAAAAGCTGCTGAGACTTATCGTCACATGATAAGAGAAAATATGGCTTCAGAAGAAGCGCAAAAACGTTTTCTCGCTATTTATGGATCTGAAAAATATGACAAATCACAACAGCTTGAGTTTAATTCTCGCAACCCCCGCCCAACCTTAACCCAAGTAAACGCCAGAACGCATAATGATTATTTTGAAGTCAAAGAGAATGACAAATGGCAACCCATTTATCTAAACGGGATGAATTTATCAGGTGCCGCACCTGGATACTACGTACCTACCCCGCCTACCGAATTTGAAGTCTATGCAGAGTGGCTGAAGTTAATTGCGGACATGAATTGCAATGTTGTGCGTGGATATAATCTTTTTCCTCCAGCCTTTTATCAGGCCCTGAAAGCACACAATGAACGGTCTGAAAAAAAACTGTGGCTTTTCCAAGAGGTATGGCTCCATGTGAGAGACCCCCGTTTTAGTAGTATTCAGGAAGCCTTTGACCTGTATGATCCAACATGGCAAGAGGAATTCAAAAATGAAATCCAACAGATGATTCATGCACTCCATGGTAATGCAAATATCCCATTTCGAAAGGGCCATGCAGCAGGAATCTATACAGCAGACGTATCCGATTACGTCATCGGCATAGGTTTGGGTAAGGAATTGGAAACATATATCGCTACACAAACCAATCTGCTGAATCCAACTCTCACATCCTACCATGGTCGTTATGTAAGTATGAAGGATGGGAACCCGACGGAAAGGTGGTTCGCTCAATTTTGTGATTTTACAGTCGATTATGAGATGACTCATTACAATGCACAACATCCCATCACAGTAGTAAATGCACCACAGTTCGATTCGATATATCATCCTTCAGAGGCAAGTATCGCTGAACAACACAAATGGGAAAAACAGTATGGGTTGTCAACATTTCCGTTTACAAGAATCGCTTTCGAAACTGATGTAGAGGAATTGGACGTCACAAAATATACTGTAAATACCCCTTTTGAGTCGGGGCTTTTTGCATGTTACCATGTCTATCCACACTGGCCTGATTTCATGTACAATGATCCTAAATATAAGTCTGTACAGGATAAAGAGGGCCCCAATCCCTTTTATGGGTATATCCGTGAATTAAAAAAACATCATGAAAATTTCCCTCTACTGATGGGTGAATATGGCGTATCTACAAGTTGGCTCTCAGTCTATGATGCACCCGGATCCATAAACCAAGGTGGGTACACAGAACAAGAACAAGCAGATCTTTTAACCAGATGGTCCAAAAATATCCAAGAGAGCAAATATGCTGGCGGTATCTTATTTGAATTTCTTGATGAATGGGTACACGTTTCGGTCAATTTGACCACTTTTCAAAATCCAGAAACAAAAAATCTGTGGCATGATGTATTGGATGGCGAATCAAATTATGGAGTCATAACCTTTCCCTCTTCTCCACCCATTCCTCTTCTCCGCGGTGAAAAAAAAGACTGGAGCAAGGCCTCTTCTCTAACTTCTGCATCTTTTTTTAAGAGACGAAAACCTGGTGATTTGAAAAAAGTTCATGCTTACTCAGATTGTGCCTATCTATATCTAAGACTAGATGTAGAGCCTTGGGGAAAAGATGAAAAACTTGATTGGGAAAAACAACAATATTGGGTAGCTCTATCCACTCTTCCTGGACAATTTGGTTCTGAACTTCTTCCTGAGATAGGAGTGGGAATTGAATCGGGAGCAAATATTTTGATCCAATTAGCAGGAGAAAATAAGGGAAAGATTCTAGTCTCCCAAAACTATAATCCATTCAAGTGGATTGCAACTTCTCCACTCCTAGGAAGTACTGTGCTTGGTAGGAAAGAGAGACTTCAGCCAGGAGTGGATCTCATCTCTCCTTTTGAGGAGATACTATTCCCTACAAAATCTTATCATTTAGGTAGAGATGGAACCATTTACCCACCATCATTTGCGAATGCCAGCACACTCAATTATGGTACTGCCGATCCCTCCAGTGTTGAGTTCTCGAACTTATCTGCATGGCATGTAGATACTACAAAAGGTATGATCGAAATGCGTATTCCTTGGTTGCTTATGTTCGTCACCGATCCTCCAAATCGTGCGGTTATGTTTGATATACCTTGGGAATATCCTAGGGAATCTGCTATCACACAAGAAACACCTGGTATAGGAGTGGTTGCATTTTCAGTCAAAAAAGAAGAACAGACAACATTCCAATCTCTTCCTGAAGCAAAAGAAGGGATTATCTCAATCGAAAAAATGCCACTTTATACGTGGAAACAATGGAACAAAGTGCCCCCGTATGAGACACGTTTGAAAGAAAGCTATTTTTCTTTACAAGGACTCTTTAGAGAACTGGGGTTTGCGAAAGGATATCAAGAAGGGAGAAGGACTGAGAAATGAGAAGATTAATATGGGGTTTATCTATTGCAATTGTAATTCAGACTCTAGGAGCATCCACTGTTTTTTGTGATGAAACTGAAAGCACACTGAAAAATGCGATTCAATTGACAACTAACGAAAAAAGGCTCGCAGAACTGTTACATACTTTAGGCGATGTGCATGCTAAAAAAGGAGAAGCAGCCAAGGCTGCAGACTCTTATACAAAAGCTTTGAGCTATAGTCGAGAGACATTTTCTATTGATAAACGGTCCCAAATGGCACTTTATCTTTGGGAACATCAGTATCAGCAGACGGCCTTAAAGGAAGCCGAATTGATTCTAAAAGTTGCACCTGCCCAACCTCAGGCCTTACAGATAAAATCTCAAACAAAAGAATTAGCACTTGTTACATCAAAAAATGAAGAAAGTAATAATTGCATCACAATTGAAGAGGAAATCAAGGCCGCTCCAAAAGGAGCAAAACCCGAAAGTCTAAGTCTTCTCCACAAACGACTTGGGGATTGCCTCGCTCGAGAAGATAAAGAAGTGAAGGCCATCGAGGCCTACAACAAAGCTCTCTCTTATCCCTTTAACGCACTTCCTATACCCACACGCTTGGAGATCGCAGAATATATTGGGAATATGGATCATTATGATGAAGCAATCACAGAGCTTAAAAAAATCATCCAACATGACCGCACTAATTTAAGAGCTCACATCCTAACCGCCCGATTTCTTTCTTGGAAAGGTGATCAAACCCAGGCTAAAAAATATATAGACGACGTTTTACAACAAGACACACAAAACAGTGAAGCTCTTTTGATTAAAGCCGATATTCTTAACTATTCCCAACATTCCGAAGAGGCTATTCCAATCTATAAGAACCTTCTTGCACGAGATGATAAATTTGATGCTCGTTTTGGGTTAACCATCGCTTACCTCAACTTAGACCAAATTTCTGAAGCTGAGAATAATTTTACATTATTAAAGCCTGTTAAACCTCCTCAGGAAATAAAAAAAGAAAGATTGGCTCAAAAACTAGCCGCGATGAAAAAAGAGCCCGCTATTAAAGAACAAAAAAAGAAAGTTGCTACAGTTCCTGAGGTAAAAGAAAAAGATGATAAGTGCATTGCGATTGAAGAAGAAATCAAAGCCGCTCCAAAAGATGAAAAACCAGAAAATCTAAGTCTTCTCCATAAACGACTTGGGGATTGCCTCGCTCGAGAAGACAAAGGAGAGAAGGCCATCGAGGCCTACAACAAAGCTCTCTCTTATCCCTATAGCGTTCTCTCCATTTCCACACGCTTGAAGATCGCAGAATATATTGGGAATATGGATCATTATGATGAGGCAATCACAGAGCTTAAAAAAATCATCCAACATGACCGCACCAATCAAAAAGCTTATATCTTAACTGCCCGCTTTCTCTCCTGGAAAGGTGACCAAAGCCAAGCTGAAAGATATATAGACGTTGTTCTGCAACAAGATCCACAAAACAGTGAAGCTCTTCTGATTAAAGCAGATATTCTTAACTATTCCGGACGTTCTGAAAAGGCAATTCCAATTTATGACGACCTTCTTGCAAAAGGGGATAATTTTTATGCTCGTTTTGGGTTAACTATTGCCTATATTAATTTAGAACAATTTTCTGAAGCTGAAGAAAATCTAAACAAGTTAGAGCCTGCCACATCACATCAGGAAAGAAAGAAAGAAAGATTAGCCCAAAATCTCGAATCAGCCAAAAGCGAGGCCCCTGCGAAAGAGTTAAAAAAGAAAATTGCTTACGCTATTAAACTGAGTCGCAAAAAATGTTTTGCTGCTGCTTATTGTATATTGAATGGCATATTACGTTCTGATCCCTGCCACGTCGAAGCGCGCATTGCATTGGGCCGGGTTCTTGGATGGGATGGGAGATATTTTGAGGCGATAAAACAGCTCAATTGTGTCCTCCTTCACGATCCCTGCAATACAGATGCAATGTTTGCTAAAGCCACTGTATTACGATGGAAAAGAGATTTCCCAGGAAGTACCCATCTATATAAGGAACTGCTTTGCCTTGATCCTGAGAACTATGATGCACAAATGGGATTAGCCTACCTATATCTATCGAGAAGTTATCACCTTGGCGCTCACCATCTTATTAACAGCATTATCTCCGATGAGATTTACCAAGAAGAAGAAGTTGCAACCATAAATAATAGAATTTTTGCTGGACCTGAGGCCGATTTTGAATACACCCATTTTCGAGATTCTGATGACATAAGAACAGATTATTATTTACTGACAGCTACAGAGAGATATCGCGATTGGGAATTTGATTTGCATTACATGCATGTGCGAGCCGTACAACCTACTGGTAACATAGAAGTGACCGAAAAGGCAGATACTGTTGGCTTTGATGCTCTAAAGCTTGTGAATGCCTGTTTAGATATAGGAGGGGGCATCGGTTTTGCAAATACGACGGAGAGAAATTTTTACACTGCTAATGCAATAGTTAATCTAAGAACACCGTATGGCTTGTTTGAACTCGGTTCTGAGCGCAATATTATTCCAGATACTGCTGCTGCAATTTTTTTCAAAATTAGCACCTGGACAAATTACATTTACTATACCTATGTTCTTTCTGGGAATACGATATTGAGAGGGAATTATGTATATACAAAATATTCAGATGCAAACCATGCTAATAGGGTTAACCTTTCCGCCCAATACCAACTGATCGACTCCTGTTTTGAAATGTATTGCAGATATGATGCGACTTATTGGAATTTCGCAGGCCAGCCTTTTAGTCCTTTTGTTGATCCCAGTGTTTTCTCTGGAGCACACGGTTATTTTGACCCCAAAAATTATCTTAGAAATAAAGTGGGTCTCCCGATTTATTACCGCAGCAAGAAATTATACGTTTATTTGCATCCTTATGGAGCCTATGCCACCTACCATGTTTTGGGCATCCATTACAATGGCTTCTACTATGCAGCCAACGGAGAGGTTAGATACAGACTACTCCCCAAGCTTTTTATTGAAGCGTCAGGAGAAGCAGGATCATTGCCTCTGAAAAATCTAAAGTATAATTATTCCATAATCTCCGGAAGACTTACCTGGGTTTTCTGAAGAGGTATAGTTGATAGAATTATTCTCCTCCTCGTGACAACGAAAACGCGAATGTTTGTCTTTATAATTTCATTTATCTTTTCTTAAAAAATCAAATCTCATACCTTGATTTTTTCTAAATGAGGTGTGAGATGCAAAAAGTAGTATATCTTCTGCTGGCAGTTTTGAGCGCATTTCAATTGGCACATGCTGAGCCCGACATTGAGCGCAATTTATTGAGAATCAATAGCGAGCAGTTCATGTGGGCAATCCATATATTTTTTGGACCGATGGCGGAAAGCAAGATAGAATTCG
>JAAKFT010000060.1 GCA_011064935.1 Chlamydiota bacterium
TGGATTTTCAAGGGCGGTACATGTCTGAAAAAGTGCTACTTCGATACATATCGATTTTCCGAAGATTTGGATTTTACCCTTCGAGATCAGAGCCAAATTCATGAGGGCCGGGGCTGCGATCTGCGATTCTCATAAGAGGGTGAGGATGTCAACTGTATCCCATTGAAAATTCATGAGGGCCGGGGCTGCGATCTGCGATTCTCATAAGAGGGTGAGGATGTCAACTGTATCCCATTGAAAAAAAAAGGCTTCACTTTGAAAAGTGAAGCCTTAAAGATGATGGAGGTGGTTGGACGCGTTCAGAACTTTTGATTGGGTTCATATAGCCGAAAAATGGCCGTATTTCGATAAATACGGCCATTTAATATAGAATACGGCCAAAATGTCTTGAAATATGGTCTCGAACATGCTGATTTTTTGTGTTTTTTTCGGTATATTTGGACGATATACCTAAGCAATGGGTATATTGGATGAACATGCTGATTTTTTGTGTTTTTTTCGGTATATTTGGACAATATACCTAAGTAATAGGCATATTGGGAGAATATGCCGATTTTTTGGGTTTTTTTAGGCATGTAAATTTTATCAGGAGATTTCAGCATATGTTTAATCCCGAACAACCTTTTAACGAACTTCCCTTGCTTCCTCCGCTTGTTAACCTTGAGACATCTGAGGTTCTAAAGTTGTGTATTCAAGCTAACAAAGAGCTTGCGAAGCTGAAGGTGGCCGAAAAGCTAATTCCTAACCAAACTGTTTTGATTAATAGCATTCCTATCCTAGAGTCTCAGGCAAGCTCTGCAATTGAGAACATCGTCACGACTGCTGATGAGCTCTTTGAAAATGCTGACCATCAATCCTCTTCAATTTCGCCGGCAGCTAAGGAGGCGTTGCGATATCGTCAGGCTTTGTCTCAAGGATTTCAATCACTCCAGACGCGACCCTTAAGCATAGCAACAGTATGCGATATATGTACTACGATTCGCACAGTACAGGTTGATGTGAGAAAGCAATCAGGTACGACGTTAGTTAACGATTTTTCTCAAAAAAAAATCTATACTCCACCAGAAGGAGAGGAATTACTTCGAAATCTTTTAACTGATTGGCAAAACTATTTGCATCGGAAAGATGATGTAGACCCTCTTATTAAACTCGCTGTTCAGCATTATCAATTTGAAGCTATCCATCCATTTTCTGATGGAAATGGAAGGACTGGGCGCGTCATCAATTTACTATATTTAATTGAGCAGGGACTTCTTGACTCTCCGATACTTTATTTAAGTGGTTATATCATTCAAAATAGGGATCAATATTATGAGAAAATATTAAAAGTCACTTCAGAGGGCGCTTGGATTGATTGGGTCCTCTATTTTTTAAAAGCGATCCGCGAAACAGCTAGATGGACAACCGAGAAGGTTTTTGCGATTCAGGAGTTGATTAAAGAATCGCGAGAATTTATTCAAACAAAAGCTTCTTCAATTTACAGTGCAGAGCTCATAGATCTTCTATTTGTGCAACCTTATGTTCGGATTTCTAATTTAATTGATCAGGACATTGGAAAGCGTGATACAGCTTCTAAATATCTAAAAGTATTATGTAAAATCGGTTTTCTATCAGAGATTAAAAGAGGTCGAAACAAGCTCTTTATTAACAAAAGCTTTCTCACGCTTCTCCGGAAAAATCATAATTTCAGCAAATAAAAAAGCAGAACCGATTGGTTCTGCTTTTTTATTTTTGGAGGTGGAGAGAATCGAACTCTCGTCCTCAGCAAACTCCCTAATAACCACTACATGCTTAGCATCCAAATATTCCATCGGCTCCGTTGTTGAATGCGCCACAAGAGCCGAGTCGTTCCATTTAATCTCGAGCTTTTCCTCCTAGAAACGGACGGAGAAAGGCTCACACCGAGTTATATTACGATAGGTTTGAAACCCTCGGTCCAACCTCAAGCTACCGGATCATCTAAAGCGGTTAGGCCTTAGACAACACTAAGCAACCATTTGAAGTGCTGGTTCCACTACAGGAGTGAAATCAACAGCTACAATTGTGCTGCTTGGCTCATTAGATGCGCCAATTAGGGTTTTTGCCGGCTTTTTAAGGAGGCCAACCGACATCCTCCGCATGCGCTTACTAGTTTATTCCTAAGTCGAAACCTGTACACCCCCACGGAAGATTATATCACTTCTTTGCTTTTTCTTCAAATGAGGTGATTTGAACCCCGAAATGATCCTCGAGGGCGACGATCTCTCCTCGGGCTATTCGTTTGCCGTTGGCGTAGATCTCGACCTTCTCTTCTTCGAGCTGGTCGAGGGGGAGGAGGCACCCCTCTTCGAGAGAGGCGAGCTCTCCGAGGGGGATTTTGGTCGTACCGTAGACCACCTCGAGATCGACCTTGAGGTGGGCCCAGTCGGACTTCTCCTTCTCGGTGAGAGGGGTCATTTCTCGCCCTTTTTCCTCTCCTTCAAGGGAGGAGAAGAGGACTTTGGAGATAGGGCCGTAGCTGCCGGGCTCGCGGAGGGGAATTTCTTTAGATTTTGCGGGCTCTTGGGCGATTGCCTTGGTGATGCCTTCGATCTCTTCAGGGGTAAATTCGCTCATGGGATGCTCTTAATTTTGATGGCTTTTTGGGTGTTAGAGAGACCAGGTTGACCCGAGAATCGCTTCTCTCCGTCGACGGTGAGGGAGAGGGGGGAGTCTGTTTTTTGGTCGAGAGGCAAGATATCGCCTATCTCGAGTTGATCGATCACTTCCTTGGGGAGCTCGGTCTTGCCGAGGAGGGCGACAATCTCAATTGGAATGGTCTCTATATTCATAAACTTGATCTTATCGAAACAATCACTTATTGTACCAGGTTTTCTAGTGGGATATTATGTTTGAAGAGATAGAAGACGAAAGCTTTGTTGTTCGTGAAGAGCGAATACTCGATTTTTGGAAAGAGAAGAAGATCTTTGAAAAGTCGCTCGATCAGCGAAAAGGGGAGTCCTTTTTCTCTTTTTATGACGGTCCTCCGTTTGCGACGGGGCTTCCTCACTACGGCCATCTACTCGCTGGCACGATCAAAGATGTGATCCCGCGCTACAAGACGATGAAGGGATTCTATGTGCCGCGACGTTTTGGATGGGACTGCCACGGACTGCCGATCGAACATGAGATTGAGAAAAGTTTTAATATCTCTGGCGTTCAAGCGATCGAGGAGTTTGGTATCTCTAAGTACAACGAAGAGTGTCGCAAGATTGTCTTTCGCTTCACCAAAGAGTGGCAATATACCGTTGAGCGGATGGGAAGATGGGTCGACTTCAACGAGGTGTGGAAGACGATGGACCCTTCCTTCATGGAGAGTGTCTGGTGGGTCTTTAAGCAGCTCTGGGAGAAAGGTCTGGTCTATGAAGGGTTTAAAGTGATGCCCTACTCTGCCAAACTCGGTACCCCGCTCTCCAACTTCGAAGCGACCGACAACTACAAAGAGGTTGATGACCCTTCGGTTGTGGTGGCTTTTGCTCTTGCTGATGATCCCAATACCGCTTTTCTGGCTTGGACAACGACGCCCTGGACTTTGATCTCCAATATGGCGCTCACGGTGGATGAGGAGATGGAGTATGCAAAGATCAAGATCCCTTCCACCGGCAAGTACTATATTTTAGCCAAGGAAATGGCGGGACGATGGTTTGACGAATACACTGTCGTTGAAACTTTCTCAGGGAAAGAGCTTGTCGGAAAAAAATACACTCCTGTTTTCCCCTATTTTGCCGAAAAACCGGCTTTCCGAGTGATTGCAGGGGACTTTGTCTCGACGGAAGAGGGCACTGGTATTGTCCATACTGCCCCTGCTTTTGGAGAAGATGACTTTTATGCCGCTCAAAAAGCAAAGATACCGCTCGTCTGTCCTGTAGATAACAACGGCCACTTCACTTCGGATGTGCCGGAGTATGAAGGGAAATTTGTCAAAGATGCCGATAAGTCGATTATCCGTCGTCTGAAAGAGGAAGGCAAATTGATCTATCAGGGGACGGTTCGTCACCGCTATCCTTTCTGCTGGCGTTCTGATACTCCGCTGATCTACAAGGCGGTCACTACCTGGTTTGTGGCGGTGGATAAGATCAAAGATCGACTGATTGCGGCCAATGAGAAGATCCACTGGGTGCCGGGCCATCTCAAAGAGGGACGTTTTGGCAACTGGCTCGAAGGGGCCCGTGATTGGGCGATCAGCCGCAACCGCTACTGGGGAACGCCCATCCCGCTTTGGAGAAGTGAAGATGGAGAGATTGAGGTAGTTGGCAGCGTGGCAGAACTTGAGAAGTTGACCGGGGAGAAGGTCGACGATCTTCACCGCCATAAAATAGACCATCTGACCTTTGAGAAAAACGGAAAGACCTTCCGCCGCATTCCTGAAGTTTTTGACTGCTGGTTTGATGCGGGATCGATGCCATATGGCCAAAACCACTATCCCTTCGAAAACAAAGAAGTCACTGAAAAGAGCTTTCCTGCGGATTTTATTGCCGAAGGTGTCGATCAGACTCGCGGCTGGTTTTACACGCTCATGGTGCTCTCGGTCTCTCTCTTTGATAGTCCGGCCTACAAAAATGTCATCGCCAACGGTATTTTGCTCGCCGAGAATGGGGAGAAGATGTCCAAGCGGCTCAAGAACTACCCTGAGCCAGAAATTGTGATCCACAAATATGGCGCTGATGCGATCCGTCTCTACATGCTGAACAGCCCTGCGGTCAAAGGGGACGATCTCCGTTTCTGCGAAAAAGGGGTGGCGCTAGTTCTCCGTCAGATCCTCATACCCTTTTGGAATGCCCAGAGCTTCTTTCTCACCTACGCTCGCATCTATCATTGGGAGCCCTCTGGGGAAATGAAAAAGCCCAAAGCTCTTATTGACCGATGGATCCTCTCCCAGCTTAATCGTCTGATCAAAGAGGTTGAGGAGGGGATGGACGACTATGACTTAAGCCGAGCGGTAGAGCCTTTTGTCGGCTTTATTGATCAGATCACCAACTGGTATATTCGAAGAAGCCGCCGTCGTTTCTGGGCTGATGAAGATACTCCCGACAGGCGAGAGGCCTTTGAAACGCTCTACACTATTCTTATCGAGTTAAGCAAGATTGCAGCCCCTTTTATTCCCTTCTTGAGTGAGGCGATCTATCGCAATCTTCGCACGGACTCGATGCCGGAGTCTGTTCATCTCGCTGCCTATCCTGAATATCATGATGAGAGCCGAGATCATGCTTTAGAAGAGGGCATGGAAGGATTGCAGCTGGCGGTAAGTTTGGGCCATGCACTCAGAAAGACCCACAAGTTCAAAGTCCGTCAGCCCTTGCCTGCAGTCCATATTGTTTGCCAGGAGCCTAAAATCTACCACTTTCTAGACCATCAAAAACATCTCATTGAGGATGAGCTTAACGTGAAAGCAGTCGAGCTCCACTCTCAGCCTCTGGAGTTTGTAAAACTCGCCATCAGACCCAACTTCCGTGTCCTCGGCAAGAAGGTGGGCAAACATATGAAAGAGGCGCAGCTTCTGATCCAGGAGTTTGACCATGAGATGATACAATATCTAGATCAAGGCAAAAAGCTTCCTATCCAGCTCGGCGGGGAGGAGTTTGTCTTGACTCCCGAGGATGTGGAGATTTCCCATGCTGCGAGAGAAGGTAAGGTCGCAGTGAGTGCGGGTGCCATCACCATTGCCCTCGATACAACACTCAGCGAGGAGTTGATTCTCGAGGGAATCGCTCGAGAGCTGATCAACAAGATCAACACGATGCGCCGTGAGGCCAAGTTTGATGTGAGCGATCGAGTCAGAGTCTGGCTGGGCGCATCAGATAAAGTGAAGAAAGCTCTGAAGATCCACGGTGACTATCTGAAAAAAGAGGTGCTTGCCATCGAGCTGGACTACGAGTTTAAGCCGGGGAGCACTCAGTGGGATATCAATGGTGAACCGACGGCTATCGCGATAGAAAGAGTCTCAAGATAATTTCTGTGATAAGAATCTCTTGGTCCTTCGAATCACTTCTGGACTAAAAGTTATAAAGCTATGCCAGGATCGACACTTTTCATGAAAATGGGAAGTGGGGAGGCAGCTCTCCCGATATTCCACCACCCAGTCATTGCTCTCTGGAATGAGAGGATTGGCTCCGGAGGTACCAGAGATTATCAGAACATCCAGCCCTTCTGGAAAATTCCCCAACCGATCAAAGCCGTCCATAGGAGTGGTCAACAGCTCTTCTCCAGAATGATTGCCCAGAAGTTTTCTTACCAAGGAGTATCGATGGAGTCGACGGCCAAAGATGGCTCCACGATTGGGAGGAGCAAGCAGAACGGCTCTTCCATGTTTCGCTACTTCGGGGCAGTCGGGATGATTCAGTGCAGCTCTGGTGATTAACCCTCCCATCGAATGGGTCACAAAGCTAATCGGGGTGTCGGGTTTTTCATCAGCAAGCTGGATAAGCTTTTGGACCAAATCCTCAGCATGCGCCTCGATCCTCTTTTTGCGACTGGGATAGGACCAGTTGAGTGTGTGCCATCCCTCTTTTTTGAAAGATTTAGCTAGCAACGCCATGCTCCGAGAGGATCTCATGAAGCCATGGACAAAAACGACTGATTCAGTAGCTTGCAGGCTCATTGAGAGAGCGAGGATGATGAGTGAGCACAGAAGTTTCTTCATTTTTTGAAGTGGGATTTTCGGTTGCGCTTGCGGATGTAAAGCAAACAGATGATAGCTATCAGCAGAACCAAACTCCAGATAAGCAGATTGGGGAAGGTAATCCAAGGATAGTGAGGTTGGGGTAATGGGCCCAGTCGACGGCAGGGTGGCCAGAATATAAACGAAGGCGCTCCACGTAGGTTCCCGGTCGGCACAAAGCCGAAGTCTCGACTATCTGCGCTCATGGCGTAGTTGTCTCCGAGGGCTAGGATTCCATCGTCGGGTACCTTCAATCCGAAAGCACGGATAAAGTCGACATCAATGGTGCCATCCTCTTTGAGCGGTGGACCATGGTCAACAAAAGCGATGTATGGCTCGTCAGCAGATGAACGGCTCTCTTTTGTCCGCTCCTCTTCTGCGAATTTGATCAGCGTCGGATCATCCTGCTTCAAGATAGGTGCGCCCATCAGGTAGAGGTCTCCGTCACGATAGTAGGCAAATCGCTGGGGCTCAAATGGCTGATTTGGAGCCATGGGAGAGAAGAGCTTGTTAAAGGCAAACCCTAGATTGAAGAGTTTTTGGACATTCTCGGGAGAGTCGCTGTAGAGAGGGTTGTTGGCTGGGAGACGTGAGATGATTCCGCCAAAATGCACTTTGTATCCCTGGCCGTAGTAGAACTCATATTTTCCATTCTGGACCCCGTGAAAGAGAGGATCGTACTCGTTATAATAGGAGCTGTTTTTTCCGTTCTGATAGTGAAAAGCCCTTTCGTTTTGAACGTTAAATCTGGAGGTGATCATCGCCTTTTGAATCGAGGTGAGATGCTCTTGCTGCAGCGGAATAAAGGTCACAGAGGGAGTGATGGAGGGCTGAGCCTTGCCGCTCTGATTAGGACGTAGGGTGGGCTTTGGATAGGTGAGATTGGGAGTGTGGCGTATTTCTAGGTAGAGGAGTCCTTCATCGATGGTTTTGATACCATAGAGTTTGTCCAGCTCTTTTCTGGTTAGAAGACGGGCCATCGCATAGTTGCCCATGCCCCAAAGATCGCTATAACTCACAGGTGAGAGGTGAGGCTCTTTGAGTTTGGCAGGCTGGTCTTTGGTCCATTCCTTGCCGTTGAAAAAGAGGCCGTCGATCTCTCCTTCTTTTTGTAGAGTGAGTTTGCCCACGGGGACGTTCATCTGTCGAAGTTGGGCTGAACCATAGATGCCTCGGCCGAGCGGCACAGAGAGAACGGACTTGCCATCAATACCGATGTAGGGGACATGGTCGATCTTCTCGATACCATTTTCTTTGAGAAAGTTCTCGTCAGCCAACTCTGTGACGGGATTGCCCTCGCGATCGATGCCATAGATCCTTCCTCCGTAGAAATAGATCGTATCACCCGATTTGGCCAGGCATCGTTTGACATAGCGCTTTTTTCCTGGAAAGAGATAGAAATAGAGCGTGTCAGGATCTGCGACATCCATATCTTCGACGGTAAATACAATAACCCCACCCCTTTTGACATAGTCTGGATTGTAGAATGTAAGATTATTTCGGAAGGGAAAGTTGATTCCAAAGGTGGTCTTCGATACGACTAAGCGATCGAGTTCCTTTACCGTGGGACGCATCGAACCTGTAGGCACTTCATAGAGCTCAAACCAAAACTGTCGGATCAAAAAAGCCACCACAATGGCAAAAACCAGCGCAAAGACGATCTCCTTCGTGTGGTCTAAGAACTTCTTAGGAAAATGGACCTTTATAAAAGAGGCAACAGTGCGAGCGTATTGGTCTGCCTCTTCTCGATTTTTATTAAGTACAGCCAGATCGAGCTTCTCTAAATCATTAGCCAGGCTAGTCCGTTCACTTTCAGAGAGTATCTCTCCTTTCTTCTTGTAGAGATAGCTACACTGTTTTAGGATTCTACGACACTTATGAAGGGGATATTTAAATTGCATAATGCGGCCATATTATATACCCAAATACAAAAAGACAAACCCTATTGTGGGGATTCTATACGCTTTTTGTACGCCTAAATTTGCTTGTGTTAGAGAAAATGAGGGGTTAAGGTGTGGGAAAAGTGTTCACAAGATGTCAATATGTTCACGGTGGTTTTTCAACCCGTTTCAAAAGTCGTTGTTTTACAACAGGTTGAGATAAGCTTTAAAAGAGAGCGATTTTGTTTATAAATAGAGAATTGGTTGGGTTTCTACGCAAATAGAGGGCTCACCTTTGGGCAAGAGTAAAAAGCGATATTTTTCGTTGGTGACGAGGGATTTTTCAAGTTCATCATGGGGGACGGTGAGGATTAGAGTGGCCCCTTCGGTATGGATTTGGCAGGGAAGAGGAGAGGTTTTGCCGAGTGGTGAGTCTACTTCCTCAGCTAGCAGAATAAAGTCGTTGAAATAGGAACTGTTAGTGAATTGAAGCCTTAACCCCTCCTGATCGATCTCTGCTTTCCCGAACATCTGGAAGGTGCGACTGGGCATGGCCGATCT
>JAAKFT010000061.1 GCA_011064935.1 Chlamydiota bacterium
GGTCTTAAGATCTTTTCGGAGTTTGGCCTTTTCCGCTTCAATTCTGGCAAGCCGCTCCTCGCGCTCACCCTCTGCTCTAGAGTGTTTATAGACTCGAGGGGTATCCAGTTTATCGGGTTTATGGGTTTTGTCAGGGTTCATGATTTCATAGATTGTATTCCACACATCACCCCCGAGCTTAATATTCTTTCGGGGCTGTTTAGAAGCTGGTTTGTTGGGATCGAGAACCCCTTGTACGTAGGCCATATTGGTAAAAAAGTTATAACTGAACGTGGTGAAGTATTCCCGTTTTAGATCAGGATGCTCTTTTAACCATTCGGTCAGCTCCTTTTCGATGGTTTCATAGGCGGCCATATGGCAGCGAGAATAACGCTTCAACTTATTAGCATCTGTGACGATCTTGTTGCCTTCTGTAAATCGGATAAAGGTGATCTTCTTCATATCTCCATTGGGTATGAAAATCATTCCACCTTTCTCTGAAACAACTAGGTAGTGATGACCGCTATCTACACGGAGTTGCCCCAGAACTCCGGGCACATTTTCGACGTAATTTCGGATAGATTCCCGAACATAAGGATCAAATTTTTTGGAATGGTCATTGGCATACTTAGATCTTTCCGTCTCTGTGTAACCTCCTGCTGCCCATTGCGACTGCCTTTCTTCAAAACTGGCTTTTGATATGAGCGTATTGTACTCTTTGAGGGAGTTCTCGGCATCTAGGCGTGCTAGGTGTTGAACCTCTTCCAGTCCTTCCTTAACTCGCCGAACATCTTCGGGCGAATCTGCTTCGGATCCTTTAGACCAAGGAAATCTTCCCCGTGCGGGCCCTATAACAGTGTCTACTTTAGCTAAAGCCTGTTCGTATCGATCTATTTGTCGTCCTAGCTGGGAGTAACGTTCTAAAAGCATAGCAAATTTTTCGGTGTTTTCACGTCTTAATCGTTTGAGTGCTTCGGGCGGTTTTTTCCCCGTTCTCTTCTCCTCGCTTTTAGCCCATTGTTGCGTTCTTCTTTGTTGGACAACTAATGATTCTTCAGGCGACAGGAGACCATCTGCGTATTTAGCAGCTACCTGTCGGGCTCCGTCGAGATCAGGTGCGGATGAAAGGTCGTCGCAGAATTGTTTTAATCTTTCAACTTCGGCTTGCTTGGTTTGGAGTGCCTCGAGGGTGTCTTGGTTGCGAATCACATATGTGAAGCGGCGGGTTTTGGACTTCTTCTCACCCTTCCAGACTTCACGCGCAGACTTTTTAACCCCTTTCCAGCCTCTTCCTACCACACTGGGTGTAAAAGAGAGCAAGGATCCACCTGTAGTAAGAAACTTTAAGCCTGTAGCAAAGGCGGCACCAGTCCGCTGCAGAGCGCTGAGTTTGGTTATGCTGGTTTCCACCTCTGTGTCACCTTCGGTCTCCGTAGAGGTGGTTGGCTTCTCCAGAAATATGGGGTTTGTAGGACGATGAGGTCCTAAAGGATCTGATGCTGATGGTTCCATGACATAACTCCGGCTTATTAACTTTTAATTATAAGTTCACAATAATTATAGGGTATTTTTGAAATAAAATCAACAAAAAAAGACCCTGTTTGTATTAAAGGAGAATTAAGCCATCAAGGAGGAGCACTCGCGGGTTTCCCACGATTTTTGGAGGAGAGAGAGCTTTTTCTTAGAGATACCGCCGAGGAAGGCGATAGCGTTCAAGAGGCGTGCTCGGGTCCGCTCTTTGCCGAGGATTTCGACTGAGGCGAAGAGAGGGGGTCCCTGGCGACTGCCGGTGATGGTGCCATAGAGAATGGCCATGACGACCTTCTTATGGTGGGCCCCAAAGGCTTCTGCGACCTCATGAGAGGCTTTCTCAATGCCGGTGGCCTTCCAGTCCTCATTCTCTTCCATCGACCAGATAACGGCTTGTAGGAGGTAGGCGGCCTGCTCTGAGATGATCTTTTTGGGGCAGAGGAGCTCCTCGGTGTAGGGGAGGTGGTTGATGAAGAAGAAGTGGCAGAGCTCCATGAACTCGCCAAAGGTCTTGATGCGAGTGTGGCAGAGGGGCATGAGCTTGGCCATAGAGTCGTCGCTAAAGCCCCACTCTTTGAGCCTCCCCCAGAGTTTGTCCTGGGGGATGTTGTTGATCAGGTAGTGCTGGTTGATCCAGTCGAGCTTTTTGAAGTCAAAGATGGCGGGGGAGATGCCGATGCGCTTGGGGTCAAACTCTTTGATGATCTCCTCGAGAGAGTAGATCTCGCGGTCAGAGGTCATGCTATAGCCCATGAGGGTGAGGAAGTTGACAAAGGCTTCGGGGAGGTAGCCGCTATCGCGATAGTAGAAGATGGAGGTGGGATTGCGTCTTTTTGAGAGCTTTTTGCCATCCATGCCTAGGAGAAGGGGCATGTGAAGGTATTTGGGGCGTGGCCAGCCAAAGCTGTCGTAGAGAAGGATGTGTTTAGGGGTGGAGCTGGTCCACTCATCTCCGCGGATGACGTGGGTGATATCCATGAGATGGTCATCGACGACGTTGGCGAGGTGGTAGGTGGGAAATCCGTCGGACTTGAGGAGGATCTGGTCATCGACATCGGCCCACGGATGGGTGAGCCTACCCTTGATCTCGTCGTCGTAGCTGCACTCTCCGGTGAGGGGGACCTTGAGGCGGATGGTAAAGGGCTGCCCTTCTCGGGCTTTGATCTCGGCTTCGGAGAGGTTGCGGTAGCGTCTATCGTAGCCGCCTCGCTTCCCGAGTTGGCGCATCTCAGCCAGCTCTTCTGGAGTGGCAAAGTCCTTGTAGGCCTTTTCCTTCTCAACTAGCTCAAATGCATATTTTTGGTAGATTGCTGTCCGCTCCGACTGGCGGTAGGGTCCATACTCTCCACCGATATCGGGTCCTTCGTCCCAGTGGATACCACACCACTTGAGAGTTTCGAAGATCATGGTTTCGCATTCGGGACGAGATCTCTTTTGGTCGGTATCTTCGATGCGCAGGATAAACTTGCCACCAAAATGACGGGCAAAGATGAGGTTGAAAAGAGCCATATAGGCGGTTCCCACGTGGGGATCGCCAGTAGGAGAGGGAGCTATGCGAACACGGACAGACATAATCGGCATATTATGCTCTAACCTAGGAGGAGAATCAAGTCTTTCATGATGTTAATAGTCTCCTGAAGCTGTAGATCGGTTTGGTTGTAGAGTTCGAAAGAAGCGGGGTTAAACTCCTCTTTTGCGATTTCCTGGAGGAAATTCTGGTAGAAGGTGTTGTTCTCAAAGCGAAGCGTCGCATTTTTTCGGAGCCGTGAGAGGTGGCGGGTATAGGTTCTGAGCCTGGGCTGGAGATTGTAGCGGTAGAGCCAGCTGATCTGGTCCCGTTGGGATTCAGGGATATCCCCGAGATCATCTTGGTAGTTCTCGTCGATGAAGTCGTTCTCAAGGGGGTATTTCGCATATCGCTCGCCGATCTCTAGCTCTGAATAGGGGCCTGGAACCACGAGGTCGGGTTTGACGCCAACGAGCTGCGGACTCTTTCCAGAGACGGTGTAGTAGCGCCCTCGAGTGACTTTAAACTCTCCCTTGGGGTTGACCTTGCCGTTGTTGGCGGCCTCGAGTGTGAAGGTCTGAAAAGTTCCTTTGCCAAAGGTGTGTTCATCGCCAACCACGATAGCCCGTCCATAGTCTTGGAGGGTCTGGGCAACAATCTCTGCGGCAGAGGCGCTCACCTTGCTGGTGAGAACGATGAGAGGGCCATCCCAGGCGGTTTTACCTTCAATATCTCGAAGATGTTCGATGTTGCCATTATTGTCTTTGATAGAGACCACGATCCCTTTGGTGATGAATAGCCCCGTGACAGCGACGGCTTGCGGAAGTACCCCTCCAGAGTTGTGGCGAAGATCGAGGACAATGCCCTTGATTTGGTGCTCTTTTTGGATCTTGATGATCTCCTCGTATAGATCGCTGGCAGATGAATGGAGAGGGTCTTGGTAGAAAGCATGAAGAGCGATTTTGGCAATCACTCCATCTCCATAGGGAACGATTGTCGAATCAATGCGGGCTTCTTTGATAACAACCTCTCCGCGGATGATTTCGATTTCCAGCTTCTCATCTTCATTACGCAATACAGTGAGTTGAAGCGGGGTGCCCTCCTCTCCGCGAATAAGTTCCACGGCGCTTGAGATCTCCATGCCGACGACGGGCTCTCCATCGATGGCGATGATCTGGTCGTTGACTCTGAGTCCTGTATTTTGGCTGGCAGGCCCTCCTTCGATGATTTTCACTATTGTGAAACCATTTAGGTCATCTTTGAGCTGGGCTCCAATGCCGAAAAGCCGTTGTTGGAGCTGAAACATGAATTGTGTCGCCTCTCCAGGAGTAAAGTAGGCTGTATGGGTATCCAGAGAAGCTGTGATCGCCTTGAGAACATTGGCCAGGATGATTCTCTCTCTTTCGCGAGAGTCCTTTGTGGAGAGCTCTTCTTCTCGGAGAAGACGCCTCTTTGTGATCCTCTGAAGGGCCTTTTCCATGGTGGCTTTGTCGAGTTTCTCCGCCGTCTCCGTTTGTAGCGCTTTTATCCGCAGAAGCCTATCAAATAGAGCCTCCTCAGTCTCTACCCACTCCAACTCCTTAAACTCCTTGATAGATACATCTTTGGGCAGTTCAGATTTACTTGCGAGAGTCTCCTCTAGCCTGTTGCGCCTCGTGATCGCCTCGATCATCCGGTCGTTGATGAGGATGAAGATAGAAAAATCCTTCTTCATAGCATTGCTGCCGATCTTTTCCAGGACGTTTTGAGAGGGATTTAGCCACTCCTCAATCTCGGAAGCAAGAAAGTAGGTTTTCATCGGATCGAGCTCTTCGAGATAGATTTCGAGAGCACGCTGGACAAGGGTCGGAGTCAGCTCTTTATGAGAGACGTGAGACTCCATGATCTGGGTGAGGATCTTTCTCACATCGACCGGCTTGATATCCGGAAGCTTGCCCAGGAGCAAAGCTTGTGAGAAGAGCAAGAGAAGGAGAAATAGATTTCGCAACATTGTCATCCTAGATCTTTATCGCGATTAGAATTTACTATCCACAGATATCTCTGTGCCAACCAAGAGCGCAACCGAACAAGCTAAATGAAAATTAAGAAAATATAAAGGAAAAAATTCAAAAAGGGGGGCTTTTAAAAATTATTATTCAATTCGTCAGTTAATGCGATCTTAATCTTCTTAAAATAGGCCCTTTTAAAGGGATAAGTATGAATTTTGGTGATTTAAAATTAATCAAAATATAATATCTCCATATGAATTTACGAGTGAAAACCAAAAAATAGGGAGCTGCAGGGAGAACCCAAAATTTACATAAAGGCAAAAAAAGCCTTGATCGTAATTGTATTTTGAGAGATAATAGTATTTTCAAGAGATAAGAAAGGTATTATTAAACGAAAACCTTGAGCTTTTAAAAAGTTAAATAGAGAAGACGAAAATATAAAAAAAATTTAAATATTAACAAATTATAAATATATTAATTGAAAAACCTTGGGGGTTATAAAAATGGAAGAAGAAAGAAGAGCGGAACAAGTGGCTGGGGTGGTAACTCCTGAAGCCGGCTCGGACGAAAAAAAGGTCGTCTCTATCACGGAAGCGGCTAAAATCAACAACGTGACACGTCAGGCGATCTACGTTGCGATCAAGCAGAAGAAGCTGAAAGCGACAAAGAAAACGCGTTGGGAGATTGATCTGAAGGATTTGGAGGAATATCGTCGAAACAAATATTCCCGAAAGAAGTCCATGTTTCAGGGCGAGCTTCTATTTGACAATGAAAAAGGGTATTATTCTGTGAAACAAGTTTCTAAGATGCTTGCTATTCCTGCGCAGAAAGTCTACTACGCACTACGCACTGGAATGCTAAAAAGCACACGAAAAGGAGCTGCTTGGGTCGTACATACCGATGATCTGAACTTTTATCGTGAAAGCCATATCGAAAAGAAAGCTAAGAACCAACAAGCTAGCTAATTTAGATTCTTTTGGGGTCAACATTGACCCCAAAGAATCTCTTTTTTTCAAAGACAACCCAAAACTCAGGTTACAAACTTGGTCGATCTAGGCCAAGTTTTTCCCTATTTACCTGAACTTCGGGTTATTTGTATTCATCTGCAAAGAATTCGTTCCCGTGCCCTATTCTTAATTCAAAATTTTCCTTGTCAAACTATTCATATTATTATAAATTAAAAAGGTAGAACCATTTGATCAATAGTTAGATTTTATGCTTGTTAATTTTGCCACATCAGGTGATCCCAATTTACAAAATCAACCAGATCTTATTCCTCTCGATCGTGTGGCTGTGATTATTCTCGGTGGAGGTGAAGGCAAACGGCTCTCTCCAATCACCAAAACCCGATGTAAGCCTGCGGTCAGCTTTGGTGGGAGATATAGCTTGATTGATGTGCCGGTCTCCCACTCGTTGACAACCGGATTGCAGAAGATCTTTGTGATTGGTCAATACCTTGCCTATACCCTTCAGAAGCATCTCTTTCAGACCTATCTCCATCACGGTATCTTACAAAATCAGATCCAACTCCTTGTCCCTGAAGAGCGAAACGGGCAGAGGATCTGGTATAAGGGCACGGCGGATGCCGTCCGTCAAAATTTAGACTACTTCTCTGAGGTTGCGGCCGATTACTTTCTCATTTTGTCGGGGGATCAGCTCTACAATATCAACTTCCGAGAGATGATCAACTTTGGGGTCGAAAAGGATGCCGGCATGGTAATTGCCGCTCAGCCGGTCAAAACCAAAGATGCCTCACGCATGGGAATACTCAAGGTTAGGCCAGGCGATAGCCAGGTTGTAGACTTCGTGGAGAAACCCAAAGAGCAAGCGATTCTCGACCGTTTTTATACCGATGATCTGACACTCCATCAGATGGGAGCCTCTTCGAGCGATGGAAAACCCTATCTGGGCTCAATGGGAATCTATCTATTTAAAAGACAAACCCTTTTCGATCTTCTGCTCAAGGATCCTCGTGAAGACTTTGGGAAACATCTTATCCGCACTCAGATGGAAAAAAAGGATGTCCATGCCTATCTATATGATGGCTATTGGGAAGATATCGGCACTGTTGAGGCCTACTATCACGCCAACTTGGCTTTGACTCGCCATGGGGATGATCGCACCCAAGGATTGCAGTGCTATGATGAGACCAATGTGATCATGACCAAATCCTACCGGCTTCCGGGTGCCAAAACCACTGGGGCACAAATCAACGAAGCACTTCTCTGTGAAGGCTCAATCGTAGAAGGCGATGAGATTACGCGAAGTGTGATTGGCGTACGATCGGTGATCGGAAAAAACACAGCGATCCGTCACTCGGTGTTGATGGGCAACGAGTACTACGAACGTCCCCCTCTTGCCACGGGACAGATAGCTGAAAATCCTGGCATTGGTCGAGATTGTTTGATTTCCAAAGCTATTATCGACGAAAACGTCTCCATCGGCAATGGAGTCCAGCTGATTAATCGCGCGGGTCATCGCGACTTTGAAACCTCTGGTGACCAACCCAAAATCTATGTTCGCGATGGCATCATTGTCGTCCCTCGCAGCACCGTCATACCCGACAACTTCATCTTCTAGTAACCCCACGTTCCAGCAAAGACCTTTGGCCAATGCTTTCACGCGGGGCTGGGTTCTTGGATCGCTTCCGCGATCCCCCAAACTCTGTATCTCCTAAAATCGTGCCCGTGTCCGAAAATCCCTGGCGCATCTCTTCCGTGGCGCAACATCTTTCTAAACACAATTAAAAAAATTGCTTTATTTTTAAACAAATCTTAATCTAGAGCTGCAAAATTAGGAGGGAACCTATGTCAGGTATGATTATACATGCAACGGGTGCTGCGTTTAAGTCACTATCATCTAATCAAGTATCCACAAAGCCCCACTGGTCATTTCATGTTGGGGTGTCAGCGGCTGCGTTGACGGCTGTTGTAGCACTCACGGCTGCTGTGGGCGTGGCTATTATTGGTATGGCAACCCAGGCGATTGTTATTGGGGCCTTTGGCGGCGCGATTGGGGGTGCGATGTTGTTGATGAGTTTCTATCTCTACCGATTCAGCCGAGACCACAACATTGTCAAGGCGGGCCAGGCGTTGGGAGGTGCGGTTCATGAGCAGAAGGAAGTTGTTGGGCGCCTCGAAGATTTAGAAGAGAAGAGCGAGGAAGCCCAAAAAGAAGCGGCTAAGGCGGCGCAGTTAGAAAATAAGCAGTTGAAAGAAAGAATGGAGCTTTTGGAGGAGATTGCCCTAGATCTTTCTAAGGCATTGAATGACCACAAAGAGCAACAAAAAACGTATATTAGTAAAGCCAAAAAATATACTCAAGAGGCAACCGACGCGGTACGCAAGCAGAGTGAGGGTTTAACGGAGACTAGTAAAAAACAACAGAAGTTGATTAAAGATATTGATGCTTACGAAGAAACCAGAAAGGAAACCAATGTGACATTGGCCAATATAATTGAGGCAAAAAGAGTGGGCATAGACCTCCTGACAGAGGTAAAAGAAGAGCTTCAGGGAGGGCTCAAGTGTCTGCGAAAACATGCTAAGTTAGCTCAAACACTGCAAGAAAATAACAAATTGCAGCAGCGGACTGTCAATGCAATTAAGGCGGAGGAAGCAGCTTCAAGAGAGAAAGTAGATGAGTTAAATATAAAAATAGAAGAGTTGAGTAAATTATTGGTTAAGTTGCGAGGAGACACACAATGACACATGCAATTGATTTAGAAGGAGGCAAACGATATTATTCCCAAGAGCATCGTAGTTGTTGGAATGGAAGAAAGGTCGAAGTTCTTTTATTTGTAGGTGCGGTTGCCAGTTTGTCGCTATTGGTTGTGAATATTATCAGAGCTAAATATGACAAAAATAGTGATTCAACAACTTCTACCGCCTTGTGGATCACGATGAGCGGTTGCTTTATTGTCTTTTTTTTGATTGGTGGGATGAGCATCGAGTGCAATCGGCCCTATGTTCGAACCGGAAAAGACGCTAATTACATCAAGAATTTGGG
>JAAKFT010000062.1 GCA_011064935.1 Chlamydiota bacterium
GATCTTAGGCTAAGGTAGCCGTGTTGTTGGAATATCGCTTCGTGCATATTGTTCCTCTTCTGAGCTACAAGCTCCTTCCTTTAGGGAGGAGTGGTTGACCGGGAAGCTTCAGAAAAAGAAGGTCTCCAAAGTGATCGGCCACTTTACATTGATTCACTCTGTCGATACGCCTAGATTGGCTGAGAAGATTTCTAATGCTAGCGTGGAGCGTGGGGTGGTCACTTCAGTATTACTTGAGGCCAACACTTCCGGAGAGGCCGCCAAGTCAGGTCTATCGCCTGAGGAGTGGAAGCAGGAGTATGGGCGTCTTCTCGATCTTGAGGGGATTAAGATCTCAGGATTGATGACAATGGCTCCATTGACTGATGATGAGGATGTGGTCCGCAACTGCTTTTCGAAGCTCCGTCACTTGCGAGATCAACTTCAGGAAATAGGAGGGGAATTGCCTACGCTCTCCATGGGAATGTCTCGTGATTACCCCATCGCTATTGAAGAGGGGGCTACCCTCTTGAGAATAGGGAGTGCGATATTTGAACCATGAATTATACTCTACCCCAGATTTTCGAAGATCCCACTCTTGATCCTTGGTTGTATCTCGAATGGTCGGAAGCCGGCTATTATCTGACCAAGCAAAAGACCAGCCGTAGAGTTCTTGCAGAGATTTTTCAAGAGTGTATGACGATTGTGTCGCCTCCTGATGCGAGTAGTCTTGTTCGCCAAATCTGGAATGAGGTTATCGGAGCAAAAAAAATATGGGATCTTCCTTCTATCTGCAGTGAGGATGGGTTTTTGCGCATGTATGCCGATGCGCTACCTCTTTCCGTGACCCACTTTCGCCATATCTGGAAAAAAGCCCATGAGAAGGGAGAAAAACTCAAAACTCAGGGTATGCTGCCCATCCATTTTGGGGAGACTCCCGATTGGGCCGAGTACCACAACGTGAAAGCCACTCCGCCCGGGCTTTTACCCAAATTCTTCTCTTACTTCCGACTTAAAAAAGACCATGAGCTTCTCGAAAAGATCCGCTGTGATCTGGCTCGAGTGATCAAAATGAGCGATTTCGACAAGCGAAAGTTTTTGACGCTCGCCATACTTTGCCATGGCGCCTCCTATCGTGAGCTCGATGGGGAGGTCCTTCTCCTTCCTAGCTTAACCAACGAAAAACCGACCCCATATGCCTTTCGCCACCACCTGATCTGGGAAGGAGTCAAAACCATCAGCGCTACACCACTTGAGCGTGAACATACTGAGCCGGGGCTCTACCTCTGCCAGGGGACGGAAATCTGGCCCTCGCAACCCTCAACGCTAGGTTCGATCTATGCCAATCTCAGTAAAGAGGGGCCAGGCACCGAGCCTTATGCCCGCTGCTGGAGGCAGATCCACAGTCATCTTCGGGCTCTATCGCGCGAGGGAGCCCCTCTTCCTATTGTGGCCGGTCATAGTCTGGGAGGTTCTTTGGCGACCCAGATCCTCCTCTACTCCCACCCCATGATTTCCGAAGCCTTTGCCTTCAATCCCCCTGTCGTCGAAGATCGAGGTTACCAGATCTACCATAGGCTCTCTCTAGAGACCCAAGAGAAGCTCCATGTCTTTGCAAATCTCGACGATCTGCCCTTTTGGCGTATCGGCTCAAAGGTGATTGGTAAAGTGATTCTCTTCCTGCCCGAAGAGAGAAAACCCTACCGTCCCATCCGAAAGTTTGAACTCCTTCTATTTTTTCCCGCTCTCTTCAAGCTGTACTTCAATGTTGTTAACGCCCTTCCCTCTCACCAGAATATCTTTCCGCTCTATCAGCGCTACCTCGTTGTCCCACTCTCCCAGGCGGAAATTGACAAGGAGAATGAAGAGCGTGTAGAACGGTTTGACCGCCTCTTCTTTATCCCCAAATTTCGCAAGCTGACCCATTTTCTCATGATCTTTTGCCGCAAATGTTTTAGGTGGAAGCAGAAAGAAGAGTTTCTTAGAAGTCAGATTGAGCTGATCGAACTTCACGAACAAGATCTGAAAGATACGTTGGAGCTTGAAGGAGGGGAGGAAATTCAGCGCGAACTTGAAGAACTCAAACGGCAAAAAGAAGAACTTCTACGCCGACTTTGAATCGACTATACTTCTTGCTTTCCTTTGCCTCTACCCTCTTCGTCAGACTCTGCGGGCTCATCAGGTATAAAGAGGGCCGCTCTTTGCAATCTTAACTTTGCTATTGTGACATCGATCGGCGTCAATGTTGACCCATAATCATCATTTTCGGCTGCAGAGGCTCTTTTCAATTCGAGTAATGCCAGGTGACCATCAATTTTTTCTACTTTACGTTGCTTTTCTTCAGTGAGGGACGATATGTCACCAGGAGGATCTAGCTGTATCTGCTCTAATATTGGGGGGCGCTGAGGTGGTTGTTTTTCTTGCTCATCATTAGGTCCCTTCATGATGCGACTTCCAGAATAAACAGCCATAGTGATGGACAGAGCTCCAAGGATGAAAGCTGGAGGAACAAGGAAAAAGTAATTGCCACCCGTTAGAGAGGAGGCGACGACTATGCCTGAAATGATAGTAAGGGCAATCGAAGCAATTAAGGCAATCTCCCAGACGGCTTCATTTGAACCTCTAGGAAGAGGCTCATGGGTGGGGTATTGCCAAGTTCGATAAGCTTGTTTTTTTTCCGGAGGACCTAATCGTATGAAGAAAGGCTTCTCGGCTTCAGAATTATGACCAGAAGGTGTGGAAGCTGATGTCATGATATCAATCAAAAGTTGTTAATTTCCAAAGGTTTATTGTAGCAAAACATAAAGCTAAAGTCAAGAAAAATATTTATTAATATTACGTTAAAGTTGAGCAAGTCGTAGGGGTCGGTCCATACGGTACGCGGCCACGTGCAGGGTGAAATAAGAGAGTAGGAGAGAAACAAAGGAGGTGCCCCCTAAGACATAATTAGCAGTCCCAGTTAGAAAAGTGGACCCGAATACCCCGTAGACGGAGATAGCCAGGATGATACCAGAAGCAATCAAAATAATATTACTAGTCGAGGGCTTGCTGGGAGGCGGGGCCGCTGGGGGGGGGCTCCTGCTCCGGGAGCTGAAAGAGCGTCTTTTGCCACAATAACACACCAAGTTTCTTGCTGTTAAGTACTTAGTTTAAAGGAAAAATTAAGCTTTGTCAAGAAAAAAATGGTATTATCAATCTAGCTGCCAGATCTCCTGAGAGTACTCCTCGATGGTCCTATCACTGGAGAATTTGCCCATGCCGGCCATATTGAGGATAGCCTTGCGGTTCCACTCCTCTTTGTTGCGATAGAGCTCACTGACGCGGTTCTGACACTCGACATAGGAGCCAAAGTCTGCTAGGAGGCAGAAGGCGTCTTCGCCCATGAGGGAGTCGATAATCGGCTTGAAGAGGGCCTTGTCTCCCCCGCTGAAGTAGCCGTTTCGGATCATGTCGAGCACCAGCTTGAGCTCTGGGTTGGTATTGTAGTAATCCAGAGGATTATACCCACCTTCTTTGAGAGCCTTGATCTCCTCTTCCTTGAGCCCGAAGATAAAGAAGTTCTCCTCTCCGACCTCTTCCATCATCTCGATATTGGCTCCATCGAGGGTGCCGATGGTGAGAGCGCCGTTGAGAGCGAGCTTCATATTCCCTGTTCCTGAGGCCTCGGTGCCAGCGGTGGAGATTTGTTCGGAGAGTTCTGCGGCGGGGATGATCTTCTCGGCTAGTGAAACCCGGTAGTTGGGGAGGAAGATCACTTTGAGGCGGCCATCGATGGCCTTGTCTCGATTGATGACTTCGCCGACACTGTTGATGAGTTTGATGATTTTTTTGGCAATAAAGTAGCTAGGAGCTGCCTTCCCGCCGAAGATGATTGTCCGAGACACCCAATCCATCTCTGGATTAGCCTTGATGCGATTGTAGAGTGAAATCACGTGGAGTATGTTGAGCAGCTGTCTTTTGTACTCATGGAGCCGCTTGATATGAACATCAAAGAGTGAATTGAGCTCAACTTGGATCTCAGTTTCAGAGAAAATCACTTTGGAGAGCCGCTCTTTATTGATCTTTTTTATCTTGGCGAACTCTGAGCGAAAATGGCTATCTTCTGCCAGAGGAATGAGTTTTTTCAATTCAGTGAGATTGGTGATCCATTTATCTCCAATTTTCTGGGTGATGAGATGGGAGAGGTTAGGATTGGACATCTTCAGCCAACGACGTGGAGTGATGCCGTTGGTTTTGTTGGTAAATTTATCGGGTTCCATCTCCCAGAAATCTTTGAAGACCTGGTGTTTTAGGAGTTCGGAGTGGAGTGCTGAGACACCATTGATCTTACGAGAACCTACGATAGCGAGACGGGCCATATTGATCCGCCTGGTATCGCCCTCTTCGATAATGGAGAGGCGTTTGCGTTTACCCATGTCTCCTGGATAGAGTCGTTGGACCTCTTCCAGCCAACGCTTGTTGATCTCATAAATGATCTCAAGATGGCGAGGGAGCACCTTTTCGAAAATATCCACTGGCCACCTCTCGAGCGCTTCGGGAAGAAGGGTGTGGTTGGTATAGTTGATGGTGTCACGGGTGAGTTGCCATGCTTTATCCCAGCTGACCTCCTCTCGATCGATCAGAATCCTCATAAGCTCAGGGATTGCCAGAGCTGGATGGGTATCATTGAGCTGAATCGCCACTTTGTCCGGAAGAAGGTCGAGGTGGAGATGGCCTTTGTTGTACCTGCGGATGATATCTTGCAAAGTGGCGGAGACAAGAAAGTACTCTTGCTTCAGGCGCAGCTCTTGCCCTTCAAAGATATTGTCGTTGGGATAGAGAACTTTGGAGATATTTTCGGTGATGGCGATATCTTCTACAGCGCGGATATAGTCGCCGTGTTGGAAGTAGTGGAGGTCAAAACCACGTGAGGACTTAGCCTGCCAGAGACGCATAGTGTTGACGGTGTCATTGTTGTACCCTGGAACAGGAGTGTCGTAGGCGATGGCCATCACCTCTTCGGTGTCGACCCAATCCGAGTAAATCTTCCCTCTCTCATCATTTTTGGAGACCGTTTTGCCATAAAATTGGACGGGGTAGAGAAACTCACTTCGGCACATCTCCCAGGGATTGCCGTAACGTAGCCAGTTGTCCGGCTTTTCGACCTGGTTCCCATCTTGGATGGTCTGGGTAAAGATCCCGTAGTCGTAGCGGATCCCGTAGCCGTAGCCAGGCACCCGGAGCGTTGCCATCGAATCCAAGAAGCAGGCAGCTAATCGTCCCAACCCTCCATTGCCTAGCCCTGCGTCCGACTCCATCTCGAGCAGCTGTTCGAGATCAAAGCCGAGGTCATGAACCGCTTTGCGGCAGTTATCCAGGAGTTCTAGGTTGACGAGACTGTTTTGGAGTGTCTGCCCGATCAAGAATTCCAAAGAGAGATAGTAGACCCGCTTGACATCGGCATCGTAGTACTGTTGCTGGGTATTGATCCACCTCTCGACCATCTGATCTCTCACCGTGTAGGCGACGCACTCATAGAGGTCCCGCTTGGTCGCCGTATACTTATCCTTGCCTAGAGTAAAGTGGAGGTGTTCGGAGATAACCTCTCTTAAGAAATCGGCATCTCCACGCAGCTTCTCACCCTTGGTGATAGTAAAATCCGGCATCGTCAACTCCTGTCAAAATATTTTTTATTATGCCTCTCTTGTGCTGATTCGTCAAATAAATCTTTAAAAGCAGCTCTTATTTTTTTTATGCTATAATATTCTTACAAGAATTGAGGTTTTTTATATTGAAATCCGTTTCATCTACGCTCTCCGCCACTTTCTGGCCTGTTGAAGGAAAGCTCTTCAGTCAGAAAGCTTGGGTGAGAGTGACGGCTGTGAAAGCTGCAGACGATAGCCAAATAGCTAAAATTGATGCAGCTCTTTCTATAAGCGATAGTGAGATAGTCGTCCGTCTTCGTAGCGAGAAATGGGGAAAAATCACCATGGAAAAGTTAAAAGAAGGCTCTTTTAGGGATGACGCAGCGAAAGAAGCTGCCTTTGCAACGATTTATCGAGCAGAATTAATACAAATGAAATCGGAGTGTCAATTTGTTGAGTATGATGAAGTGATTGACACGTCGGTATTGAAAGAAGGTGTGACAAACGCGCCTGTCTATTCGAAAGAGCCCTATTTCGTGTTGCTGCAGAAAGCTGTGTTAAGCATTATCACCACACCTTTCTACCTCGTGGGAACCATCGCCTATTATTTGCTTCGGATTGTTCCTGTTTCGATTTTTATCTTTGGAGCTGCTTTGACAGAACGGATAAAATGGGGCAGTCCTGATTCCAGAAAATACCACTTTGTAGAGATCCCCAAAGAGATGGGCTATTCTCTCTGGCAGATCGTCATCTCGCCCTACTACGCTTTAGGATATCTCTCAGGGTTGCTGATCTCTATTGTTCTACCCATGAGCGGATGGAAGATAGCCACCTCTTTTGAACGCAAGTGGAGTGGAGATGTTCCGAAGAGCCAGGCTTATTGGATTCCACCACCGGTAAAGGGTTGCGACTTCAAATGGCTCGATACAAGACACCATGCCCATGGGCCCCAGTGTCGCCATCCTGTTGCTACCGCCATTTACCAAGACGGTCAGTTGGACCATATTGAAACCCTCATGGATAAAGTGGGGCTCAATGCTACCTTCCCTTCCGAAGCTGAGGCACGCGGGTGTTTGCCAGCAGGCTGTGAGCGTTAGATTGTCAGTGCAACGGGATTTTCGAGAAGCTGTTGCAAGGTTTTGAGAAACTGAGCGGCGGCCACGCCATCAATCACTCGATGGTCAGCTGAGAGCACCAGAGTGAGTGTCTTACCAGCTACTACCTGTCCCTCCTTCACCACTGGTCGATCTTCGATACCACCGATAGCTAAGATCGCTGCTTGAGGTGGATTGATAATCGCACCAAATTCGGTGATGCCAAACATGCCGAGATTAGTGATGGAGAATGAACCGCCTCTATACTCCTCTTCGGTGAGTTTTCCTTTGTGAGCCTTCTCTACAAGTAGACGGATCTCTTGGGCGATCTGACCGAGGTTTTTGTGGTCAGCGTGACGAATAATGGGAGTGATTAATCCAGCATCAATACTCACTGCGACGGCAATGTCGATTGTCTTGAATTGGATGATGGTTTGGTGGGCTCCATGAAAACCGGTGTTAACATCGGGGTGTTTGCGTAGAGCAAGGGCTACAGCGCGGATCACCATGTCATTGAAGGTAACCTTGAGGTCGAGGTTTTTTAGCTGTTCGCGGAGGGAGATGAGGGAAGAGGCGTCGACGATTTGTTTGACGTAGAAGTGAGGAATGGTGGATTTGGATTGCTGCAGTCTCTCAGCGATGATCTTGTGAACAGGGGTGAGGGGAATCTCTTCGTAACTGCCTGGTTTCAGGGCAGGGGATTCGGGTTTTCCAAAAGAGACCACTCCGGCAGGTTGGGCCATTTCGAGATCGCGGCTGGTGATCCTTCCGCCGGGACCGCTTCCTTTGACGGTAGTCAGATCAAGACCTTTCTCTTTGGCGAGTCTTTTGGCCAGAGGGGAGGCGATAATCCGCTCTCCCTCGATGGCGGCCACCTCTTTTAGCGAAAACTTTTCCAGCGGAGGTTCCGGTACAAACGTGGGTTGCATTGGAGAAGGTGCGGCTGCGGCCACTTTCTCTTTTTCGGCGGGAGCCTCTACTTTGATCTCTTCCGGCACATACTCTTTGATGCTCTCGTCTTTCGTTTCGGTGAAGATGGCGATAGGTTGGTTGACGATGGCGTTTTTCCCTTGGGGAAGGAGAATTTTTCGGAGCCACCCTTCATCGAGAGCTTCATGCTCAACGGTCGCTTTATCTGTGGCGATCTCAAGAAGGGTTTCGCCGGCTTCGACGAACTCTCCCTCTTTCTTGTGCCACTTGGCGATGGTTCCCTCATCCATTGTGGGGGAAAGTTTAGGCATAGTGAAGGTAAAAGGCATAATTACATCAGGGTTTTATGTATGGTATCGATAATTCGCTCTTTATTTGGCAGGGCTTGGGCTTCCAAAACTTTTGAGTAGGGCACTGGTGTCTCTCGTTGGCAGACGCGTGCAAGAGGGGCGTCGAGGTAGTCAAAGCAGAACTGTTGAATCTCAAAACCCACTTCCGAAGCGATCCCTCCAAAGAGATGACCCTCCTCGACAATGACGCAACGATGGGTTTTTTGCACCGATTTAACAATAAGGGGAATGTCGAGAGGTTTGATCGTTCGAAGATCAATAAGCTCGATTTCAACACCCTTTTTGGCTAGCTCTTGAGTGGCCTCCTCGCAGAGGCCGACCATATGGCTATGCGTAATAAGAGTGAGATCTTTTCCTTCGTGGATCACTTTGGCTTTGCCGATAGGAACGAGATACTCTTCGGTGGGAATATCCATCTTCATCCCATAGTCCAGCTCGTTTTCCAGGAAGAGAACGGGATTATTATTTCGAATGGCTGATTTGAGAAGTCCTTTGGCATCGTAGGGGTTGCTTGGGGCGATGATAATCAAACCAGGAATATTGCTGTAGAGAGCTTCGACAGAGTGTGAGTGTTGACTGGAGACTTGGGCGGCAGCTCCATTGGGGCCGCGAAAAACGATAGGTACACGGAAACGATTGCCTGACATGTAGTGGATTTTGGCCGCATTGGAGATGATCTGGTCTAAAGCGAGAAAGGAGAAGTTCCAGCTCATAAACTCCACAACCGGTCTTAAGCCTGTCATGGCGGCGCCAATAGCGAGCCCTGAGAAGGTGCCTTCGCAAATCGGGGTATCGAGAACACGTTCAGGACCCCACTTGTCGAGCATCCCTTTGGTGACTTTGTAGGCGCCATTGTACTCTGC
>JAAKFT010000063.1 GCA_011064935.1 Chlamydiota bacterium
TTTGAACATACTCTTCTGATTACAGAGATAGGAAGCGAGATACTAACGATTCCAACAGAGTAATCTCTTCTTCCATGATGGCTTTTTCCTGTTCAGCCCAGGCGAGATCTCCCTGAAAACTTCCAATGCCATTATAATCGCCTTCGATCTCTCTTTCGACAGCTTCTATTGCATTAACAGAGACCTGCCCTTGAGCTTGGAAGAGATCTTTGCGCGCTTGTGCGAGGGCCTTCGACTTCTCTTCAAATTGGGTGCAGAGCTGCTTGTAGAGTCCCTCGACCCGTGCTTTTTCGCGCACGAGCTCAACATCAGAAGTCTCAACAACAGTGTCGCCGCCAACCGCTCAGTCTCTTGGATCTGTTCTTCTAAACGACGCAGTCTCTCAGATGCTGAGGAGCGGGCCTCAAAAGCATCTGAGATAAGTTCTTCTTTTTGGGAGGTCAGCATCTCTAGCTCTGAGTGCATCAGCACAAACCGCTTTTCATCATTCTGTTTGTCAATACGACGCTGCTCAGCTTCTGTTTTCCATCGCTCAATTTCTGCTTCAAAAGCTTTTCGTTCCTCGTCCCATTTTTTTTCGGTCTCTTGCTGTTCATGAGAGATCGAATGGACCCTCTCTTGGTTTTCTAGGGATTTTGTTTCCAACTGACCCAAGAGGGCTTCAACCTCCTCGATGGCAAGCAAGATAATAAAAGAATCGATCGCAAACGAAAAAAGAATCTCCATCTGCCAGAGTCGCTGGTCAAAGGGAATTGCTCTATAGAATATCAATGCAAAAAAGAGTAATCCCACAAAGCTTATATAGAAACCTATCGTTCGATAATAAATAGAGAGACAGAGAGTTGTAATCGCAACGACGGGGATGTAGAGGGTAATCGGTGATCGGTTGATAAAACTCAAACCAACCGAAAGCAGGAGCAAAACAGAAGGAATAACGCTCCAGAGGACTATCTGAGTGAGTTTTTTTTCTGGTAAAAAAAGCGAAGCGAGACGATCAATAGTTTTTTTAGTCGCTTTTAGCTCTTTCGCTGTGACGTTCACTATCTATTCTCCGAACTATTATTTGTTATAAAGTCTAAGGGGTTGTCTATAAAGTAGAGCGAAGTAGTACTTCGAACCTTTTCCCACTTTGTATTCAACCTCTTAGCATAGTGTGTCATACCTTCCTCAAAAAAATAAAGTCACAAATGTGTTTGAGACCGAATTTTATACCAAATCCTGGAAATAAATGCACAAAGTCGGGTCGGGTAATGTGGCAGATTTGGGCAATCGTTTCGAAGCTCATATTTTTAAATATGAACGAGAAAGGATTGCCTAAAGATGACACGTTATACGACGTGAATTTGTGCATTTATTTCCAGGATTTGGTATTAGTCTTCTTCCGTGTCAATAAATCCTTGGGCGCTCTCCAAAAGATAGGCGGCAAGAGTAGGATCTCCCTCATAACTCATTTCCACTTGCATCTTGCCTGCATCTGTGGGCTTAGCGCATGTGATCAATATATAACATGCGTTGTCTTCCTTGAGATGTTTTTTCGTATCAATGTACACTCGGTTGACTCCTTTGCAAAAAGCTACTCTAAAGTACTTCTCATCGCAGAAGAAAAAATAATTGTCAAAGCAGATTGTACCCCCCCCAGAAGATGAACGAAAAAAATGCGAGATCCTTAGCTACCAGAAGTGATCTTCCTTTTACTGTTGCTTAATAAGCTGAACGGATCCTCTGAAAGCAGTCAACATAAAGCCCTGATTAAGACGTAAGCACCCAGAGTGTTTATATTAACCTGAGCTTCGGGTTATTAAGCCATTTTAACAAAAACCCTTGAAAACAAAGGGGTTATGTGTTATAATGATTATATTAAACACGAAAAACTCTCTCAGCAACTACTCTCCACAACAACATAAATAAAACATTAAGATTGTTAAGAGTTGTTAACAAAGTAGTTGAATTTTAAATATTTATTTGATATAATGTTTGTAGATTCATTCATCTTTGAGGTTAAAAAGTATGACTAACATCCAAATACAAAATTCAGGCGCTCAGGCTCCACAACCCTCTTCGGGTGAGGGCGGCACCCCTAGCACGAAGAACGGTTACGCATTGGCCGTCTTCAGCATGGTAAATGGCTTGCTATCGACCGACGAAGCAGCCTTTTTGATTAATGCTAATATGTTAGGACTTATCGCCGACGAATCTGAGCGATTGGAGAAAATAATCCAGGGCATAAAAATGCCCTCCCCCCCAGATTCTTCCAACCAAGCTGCTGTGGATAAATATGAATTCGCCAGTGAACAAATTGCAGCTGAAAAGAACTATTTCCAACAGCTAGTCCAGACCGTACAGCAGGAAGGTGGAATTGCCGCCTCTCAGACTGACGCGGCTGTTAATGCTGTTGGGCAAGCTGGATCTGAGATCTCATCAGTAATGGGAAATGAGAACACCACGATGCAATATGTAATAAGAGGAATAAAAAGACAGAGAGTCTAAATAAAAAAATTAAATAACGCAGATAATAAGGTAAAAAAATGAACAGTATATTAAACAATGTCACTTCACAGACCAGTCAGGCTACTCCGAAAGACTCTTCGACGGAAGTCAACGGGTATTATGCCCTCCTGATTGCCCTTGAGGGAACGACCAAAGCGCTTCAAGGAACTGCGGTGGTTCAAATAATCACTACCCAAAACCTGATTAAGGATGAAAACACGATCAACACTCAACAGGCCAAAGATACTTTTGATCAAATCTCTTGGGCTATGACACACGGAACGGTCTCTGACGATCATTTTATGGGGGACTGGTCAGATAAGTCTGAGTGGAAGAAAAATGCTGACGGTAACTGGGTTGCGACAGATGGTGACATTTACACCCCAGCTGAAGTCACAGCCGACTTAACTAAGTACATAAACGATTTAAATACAGCTGGCGAACAAGCTAGAAAGAAATATCCTAAATGGTTTCAGAAAAGGAAGAGACAGAAATATATTGATAGTTATATGGCTGGCCGGAGTGTGGAAATTACAAAAACACCCTCTTCAGCAGATTTGCACAACATCTCGAACAATAACCTGCGAATCCAAGCACAGCGAGACTACCTAACTGGTATGATTAAGATCGATACCAACATCGGTCAGGTTCTTTCAGCTAATGCCTCTTCAACTGCCTCAGCATTAACTCAGGCAATTGATAACTTTAGCTCTGACCTCCAGACTATGACTCAGATCATTCAGAGTATCTTTAAAAACTAATCGTAAAAGTTAACCCTCAAAGAGGAGGCCAAGCTGAATTTCATCTTGGCCTTTTTTGTTTACATTTGTAAGGTAAAAATAAATGAGGGAATTAGCATGAAAATTACGATTGGCGATTATTTATTAAAGCGTCTCAAAGAACTGGGCATTCGACATGTGATCGGAGTTCCGGGAGATTACAATCTGGGTTTTCTGGATCAGATTGTCAATTACGAGGGGCTCCAATGGATCGGCACTTGTAATGAGCTCAATGGAGCCTATGCTGCGGATGGGTATGCACGAATCAATGGGGCTTCATGTATGGTCACAACCTTTGGAGTAGGAGAGCTGAGCGCTATCAACGGAGTGGGCGGCTCCTATGCAGAATATGTGCCTGTGATCAAAATCGTTGGCATGCCTTCGTTATCCACACAAGAGAGAAAGGCGATTGTTCACCACACGCTTGGAGGCGGAGATTTTAACGTCTTCGCTGACATGTATAGCAAGGTGACAGAGTCCCAAGCCTTGCTGACAAAATTCAATGCGGCAAGCGAAATAGATCGAGTCATCAGAGACTGTTTTATCAAAAAGCGACCAGTCTACATCGGAATCCCTTCGGACATCACCTACCATGAGATTGAGGTGGAAGATAAGCCACTCGACCTATCCTATCCTAAATCCAACCCCGATGCTATTCAGGAAGCGGTGGAGAGGGTAGCAAAACTCATCGAAAACTCCAAATGCCCTGTCATTCTCGCTGATATCTGCGCGATCAGACATAGCATGAAACCCTATATTGATGCGCTGATCGATAAAACGGGTATCCATTTTGCCACGATGAATATGGGCAAAGGTATTATCAACGAGAGCCATCCTCTGTTCATCGGCAATTACAATGGTGACTTTAGTACCGAAGGGGTCCAAAAAAGGGTAGAATCGTCTGATTGTATCATTTCTATTGGAACGGTGCTGTCCGACTTCAACACCGGTGGATTTACGGCAAAACTCAACGTAAATGTGACCTTGGAAATCCATAGCAACTATGTGCAGATCAAACACTCGGTCTACCCAGATCTCTACTTTGTCGATTTCTTTCCCAATCTCACGACGCGGCTTTCTAAAACAGAGTTCTCCACAAAAGTAGAAAAGAGCCAGTCTCCTCCCTATACCCCTAGAGAGATCCCAATCACTCAGGTTAGGTTTTGGCAGAGAATAAGTGACTATCTGGAAAAAAACTGTGTGGTCATAGCTGAGACCGGCACAAGTATGTTTGGCTCCCTGCCCATGCCTATCCCCGACGACACCAAATTCATCGCTCAAACCCTTTGGGGTTCAATCGGATATTCGGTGGGGGCTACTTTGGGTACCTGCTTGGCTGCGCCAGACAGACAGACGCTTTTGTTTGTTGGAGATGGATCCTTTCAGCTGACAGGACAAGAGGTTTCGACCATGATCCGACAGCGCCTCAAACCGATCATCTTCCTCATCAACAATGACGGCTACACGATTGAGCGGGTGATTCACGGTCCTACTATGATCTACAACGATATCCAGATGTGGGACTATGTCAACCTACCCAAAATCTTTGGCAACGATATTATCTGGACAACCAAAGTCTCTAATGAACTGGAGCTAGAAGCCGCTCTGGAAGAGACAAAGAAACATCCAGAAAAGCTGCGATTTATCGAAGTGATCATGGACCGCGACGATTCTCCAGAGATTTTGAAGCGTATTGGTAAGGCGTGTGCCGAAGCCAATAAATATGGTTAAGGAATCACTTTTGCGCCAGCAGATCTCATCTCTTCAATCGCCTTGTCAACATCCCCCGGTCTGAGATCGATGCCGCGACAGCCTGAAAGGGCCACCGTCACAGAAAATCCAAGCTCTATGGCATCGAAAACCGAGAATTTGACACAATAATCGGTTGCTAGTCCAACGATGCATAGTTCATCAATGTGATGTTTTCGGAGATAGTCCGCTAATCCAGTTGACCGGCGATGGGCATTATCAAAAAAGCTGCTGTAGCTGTCGATTTCGGGATCGGTACCTTTGAGGAAGACCTTTGCGATCTTCGCTGTCTCTAATTGAGAGGAGAACTCTGCTCCGGGACTCTCTTGAACGCAGTGGACCGGCCATAGTTCTTGCTTTAGGCCTCGATACTCGATGATCTCTCCAGGCTCTTGGCCATGTTCGACAGCGAAACTCTCGTGGTGGAGAGGATGCCAATCTTTGGTAGCGACGACGAGGTCAAATTGCTCTTGCAACGCATTGATAACTGGGATGATTTGATCCCCATCCTTGACTGGGAGAGCGCCTCCGGGAAGAAAGTCGTTTTGCACATCGACGATGAGAAGAGCTTTTTTCATTTTTTAGACTTGGCGAGTCGATCGCGAATCTTATCCACCAATTTAATTTTGTATTCGAAGAGAGACTTCTCCATCCCAACTGGATAGACATGTGCGTTAAAAAAGCGCTTGATGCTCTTATCAAATTTTGCGAGCTGCTCTTTGCCATAGGCTTGAATCTCAACAAGCGATGGATCTTTGTAGACCTGCTTCCCTTTGCGGAAAATTGGAGCCAAAACATCCCTCGATTTCATCTCTTTGGGCAATACGCGCTGCCTGGTCTGATCAAAGGGATCGACAATGGTACATCCTTGCGAAAGATCTGAGTAAATATCGTAGAGAGCGTCGGCGACATACTCTCCTTGTGGGTTCTCAAAACGGCGGATTTGTAGGATTCCTGGATTGGAGACCTTGGTCATCTGTTCTGAAAGTTTTAGCTTGTACTGCCACTTTTCGGCACCTTTTTTGCGATAGGCCGAGAGTTTATAGACACCGTCGAGCGCTGATTGGGTTTGACCAGTGACGAGATTAGTCCCCACGCCCCAGACGGCTATCTTGGCACCTTGATGTTTTAAATCGGCGATCAACGTTTCGTTGAGTTCATTGCTGGCGAAGATCTCTGCCTCGGGAAATCCCGCCTCGTCGAGCATCTTGCGACTTTCAATACTCAAGTAGTTGAGATCTCCAGAATCAAGGCGAATTCCCAATAGAGGACGTCCATGTTCATGCAGCCACTTCCCTACCTCGATCGCATTGCGTACCCCCTGAAGGGTATCATAGGTATCGACGAGGAAAACGCAATTTTCCGGCATCGCTTCTGCATAGGCTTGGAACGATTCCAACTCGGTCTCAAAGGCCATGATCCAGCTATGGGCGTGGGTCCCTTTGACAGGAATGCCGAGCATTTTGCCCGCAAAAACATTGGAAGTCGCGGTACAACCGCCAATGAAAGCAGCTCGGCTGGCAGTTAGAGCACCATCAATCCCCTGAGCGCGACGAAGCCCAAACTCCAGGATGGAATCCCCTTCTGTCGCCAAACTAACACGGGCTCCCTTTGTGGCGATGAGGGTGGAAAAGTTGGTCAGAGTGAGGAGAGCACTTTCAAGCAGCTGACATTGTATAATAGGCCCCTGGACTCTCACCAGTGGCTCATAGGCAAAGACCATATCCCCCTCTGGAATAGCATCGATATCACAGGTGAACTCAAGGTTGGCAAGATAGTCTAAAAAGGGAGGTTCAAAAAGGGGTGAACCGTCGTTGCCCTGTAGAGTGGAGAGATAGTCGAGGTCACTCTGCTCAAAACGGAACCGTTTGACAAACTCGATCACATCATGCAAACCAGCCGCCATAGCAAAACCGCCTTGGAAGGGCATCTTTCGGAAGAAGAGATGGAAGACAGCCTCGTCTTCGGCCATCTGCTTTTTCCAATAGCCATAAGCCATCGTGACCTCATAGAGATCGGTCAACAGGGCCAGAGAGACATGAGAATAGAGCGAACTCAAAGAGTCTCCTCTTTTAATAGAGCATTGATAGCAGCCTGGGCACTCTGCAGTCCAGCCAATATTCCCTCTTCATACCGAAAGTGAGGATTGTTTTCGAGCTCAGGATAATCATTGGGTTGAAGCGCATCATCACCTGTGAGACGGGGAACGAAGGCACGACCACATTTCAAGACTTTCTCTTTCTGCCCTTCAATCAGCTCGTCCAGTAATTTTTGGAGTTTATCTTCCATTCTTCTCCCTGCGTTTTCTGAAAAACTCCTGCATAAGCGCCCCACATTCAATGGATAACACATCAGGAGTGACTTCGATGTTGTGAATGGGATGGGATTTTTCAAAAAGATCGACGAAACTGCCATTGGCACCCTGCCTAGGATCCCTAGCTCCCCAGACAAGTCGCATAATTCTGGAGAGATACATCGCTCCCGCGCACATCATGCACGGTTCTATGGTCACATAGAGCGTTGTATCTAAAAGACGCCAGTTATTCAGCGCTGATGCGCCCATCGTCAGAGCAAGCATCTCCGCGTGAGCCGTCGCATCTTTGAGCATCTCAACTTGATTGTGGGCCCGCGCAATGATCTTGCCCCCTAAAACCAGGACAGATCCAACTGGAACCTCTTCAACCTCAAAAGCTTTTTTCGCCTCTTTGATGGCCTCGCGCATAAAGGCTTCATCATGATCGTTCATTTTTTCTGCAATCCCGAAATCTGTTTCTTCAATGATTCCGTATCTCGCAGGTATTTCTTCTGCAAACCACTCAGCTTTTTTTCAAAACGATCTTTCAGCGCAGAGGTCTCTCTTTCATGCCTTCTCTGCATCTTTTCCATCGTTTCAGCTTCCTTGTTTTTTTTCTGCTGCTCTTCCACTTTGTCTGTTTCGGTCAGCGCCCTTTCCCTCAGTTTTGCTAAGATCTCCTCGGGAAAGACAACCGAATTAAAAATGGAAAAAATATAGGTATTTTTCGCGCCAAACTCTTTCGAAGCACCCTCGACGATCGGGAGGGACTGTTCGCTCGAAAGAGTCTCAAGTTGTTCAAAATCATCCTGTATCGCAGAGAGCTTCGATTCAAAATAGTCATAAAGCTCGGTCCATTTCAAAAGCCAACGAGAGGCAATAAACTCCCCAAGTCCTAAATTGCCTTCGGCGATATCTTTTTCATAAGCAGGAGCCATCTCTTCAGGCTGAATTTGAAGGATATTCTTTCCCATAAAATAGCGTTTGCAGAATTCGCGATCGATCTTGAGATGTTCATTTTTAAGATCCTTTTTCACCACTTTGATAATCTCAACAAGCCAGGGCTTTATCAAAATAAATTTACCTTGGTATTCACTCTCTTCTGACATAAAATAACTCTTTTGTTAGTGGAAAAGCGCTGATGATGTCACTAGCCCCTTTTTTGGTAAAGAAATCTATCGAAGCCGATAGCTTGCCCTTTAAGTGAATTTGAGATACAATGGTTGGGTAAATGTAAATCGATGGAGTCAAAAATGTCTTTAGACAAAGGGACAAAAGAAGAGATCACGAAAAAATTTCAACTGCACGAGAAAGATACCGGTTCTGCCGATGTTCAAATCGCTATTTTAACCGAAAGGATCGCAGAGTTAACAGATCATTTGAAACTCTCTCCTAAAGATC
>JAAKFT010000064.1 GCA_011064935.1 Chlamydiota bacterium
TCCTTACAAAGTCTTCGGCGGAGCTACTTTAAAAGGACAAAATTTGGCAATCAAACAAAGAGGGCGATTATGCCTTAGTTCAACGGCCTAGGTCTGACCTAGAGGATCTATGACTTGAAGAGGCTGACCGGTGGCATCGTAGACACTCTCTTTCACTCCCTTAGAAGTGATGGTATGTGTACGATTGTCTGCGGGATCGTATTGATATTTTACTTGGGTTACGAGGGCTGAGGTCTCTGTCCGTTTTTCAGTCACTCTGCCAAGGTCATCATGCTTCTCAATGTAGCAAGTATCGTCTTGAATCGTCTTCTCGACTCTGCCGAGAGCATCGTATTCAAAAGCGATCTCTCTATCTAAGACTTTTTCTCCGATCTTTCTCCCAGCAAAGTCGTAGAGATAATAAGTGGTGATGCCTTCTCCGTCGGTTTCAGAAAGTTTGGCGAAGGGTGAAAATGTCGCTGAGGTAGTTTTGAGAAGTGGGCCATCCTTGGAGAATATTTCTGTTTTAATGGGGTTGTCGAAGCTATCGTAGGTGTATTGGGTAATAGCTCCGTTTTTGTCGGTGTGTGTGGCGAGTGTGCCGTTCAAGTTATAGGAAAATTGTTCTCCAGAGCCGTCTGGGTAAGTGATTTTGGTGGGTTTGCCTTGGTCGTTGTATTCAGAATGGGTTTCATATCCATTGGGGTCTATCTCCTTGATCACATTGCCAAGGACATCATACTCCTTGTACTCTTTGGTGCCTCCTGGATGGGTGATAGCCATCACTCTCCCGAGCGCGTCATAATGATAAGAGGTGAACAGGTTTTTTTCATCCACAACACTAACAACGCGACCTAATTTATCATATTGAATCTCTTTCTTGAGAGGCGTCCCATCTGCGCGCCAGATAACTTCTTCTGTGGGGCGATTGGCAAAATCGTAAGTCCACTCTTTTCGCATATCTTCTCGAGGCCCTGAAAGGGCAGTAAGATTGTAATGTTCATCATATTCACGAGTGATGAGATTTCCTAGGGGATCTATTGTTGAAATAAGTTGTTCTTTTTCATTGTATTCATTGATGAGCGAGAAACGATAGAGATCGTTGGCATCATAGTGATCTTCCCTCGCAATTTTCCCAGAGGGGTGATAAGCATAACGGATTTTTTTTAGTAAGATCTCATTGCCGCTTGCATCAATAGTCTTTTCTTGTACCTCTTCTGGAAGCCCTACGCATGGCAGTTCTCTTTTAGGCTGGATCTCGATGATTTTGCGATAGGTAATATCGGATATATCATCGGGATTGTCTGTTGTTCCATCGTCGATAACTGTCCTTACGCAGGCCGCGTTAATCTGCGGATCATAAAAATGAAAAGTACGTCTTCGGATTTGATCATTTTCATATACGATCTCAGAGGAAGGCAAATTAGTACCGGGAACATAGGTATGGCGAACTAGCCTTTCAGGACGGTCGGACTCCGTGAGCAGAAGATTGAATCCATCATCAGAAAAGGTGCGATAGATAGTATGTTTTTCTTTCCCAACACCTATGCATTCTTCGATAGCATTGTGATTATTGTCATAGACATATTCTGCTAAATGGTAGAGCTCGCCAGCACTGTCTTCGATTCTTTTGCTTAAAAGGTTGCCTGTGTCAGCCTGCCACGTGAATCTATCTACCTTGTAGAGAGTCTCATCTTGATATTTTTCGACAGCAGTTATTCGTTTGCCCGGATCAAAGCGAAAAATTGTTCTATTATTATCTGCATCATATACATCAGTATGGTCGTCTGAATATTCGTACCGAGCGATAGGAACTTTTTCTCCCTCAGTTCCAACAAAAGCGTGCTGTGCTATCACTTTTTTCGAGTTATTATCATAAGTAGTCGCTAATCCATGCTTCTTATCTTGCCCCGCATAAACCATGAAGGGGGCTTCAAAATAACGCTCCCAAATATCATGTTGATAGATATAGTTTTGAGTAGGCTTCCATGAAGTTTCAACACGATCCAATACAACATCTCTTATTTCAGGTCGAATTTGAGTACCAAAACGCCATTTCGTTTTTTTCATACGTACTTCACGGTTTAGATTGTGAAAAGTAGCTTTTCTTCCATCACTGCCTGAAATTTCAATTCTTTTAATATATCTTCTTCTATCCTCTTTTTCGCCTCTGAATTCATTTATATAATTAAGATCCACTGAACTCAGTAACACTCCAGAAGAACTGTAAGACGAAATTTTACGAAGAATATATAAAGTGTTTAATTGTTTATAATGAGAGTTGGATATATTCGAACCATTGAAATCTTCGTATGTGTAACGAAGAACATTTCCGTTAGGCTTCCTATCTTCTTTAATCCTTGCTTGACTGACTACTTCTTGATCTCGAGTAACATCCTTCCAAAGTCCTATTTCAGTAGCATATGAACGCGTTCTTCCGCTCCCATCTTTAACCTCTCCTTTCCAATAATATTCAAATCTCTTTGGTGTGCATTTCTCAATTGAAACCTGCACGTTGAGAGGATGGCATTGCCCCGTCTGTGCATGGGTGAAGCTCTTATTTCTTCCCGGGTCAATAACATAACCTCCATTGTATGCTTTTTCACAAAGTATAAGCCCCCCGTTTTCATCCCCCGCACCGGCATAAGTGGGATTTCGATTTGAGGTGAAATTAAAGAGCATGAGCGTTTCTGGATTGATATTCCAATGGCCATAAGCTTGATTTTTATGGCCGTTATGATTGTAAAATCTACGTATTGATATGGGTTCAATACCCGCTACCACAAGATCCTCTTCTTCCTCGCAATATTCCCCTGTGATCACATTGACTTTCGGGATTTGAGGTATATAGGTAGAGGGGGCTTTATGGGAAAAAACAGCCGGTGGAGCTGCGAGCACACCATCATTTTTTATCGACATATTGAAGTCGAAAAGATCTTCTGATGGGAAACTCTCCTGATCTGCGAAGATTATCTCTGAGGTGAAAAAAGAGAAGGTCAGAAGTATTGCTGCGAAAGTAGGCGACTTGTGCATTTCTTCCTCCTTGCGCGTAGCAAAATATGAAGACGCTGCCACTCTATGTGAAGAAAAAATTAAGAATCAAGTTCTTTGTCAGAAAAATATTATAAATAATACAGTTCGCGAAAAATAAAGACACAAAGACACGTCACGAAATGTGTCAGATTTTGGTGATCGTTTCGAAGCTCATATTTTTAAATATGAATGAACGCCGAAAGATGGCGCGGTTCATTGGCGTGTCTTTGTGGCTTTATTTTCGCGAATGGCACAAAGTCCCTGAGGACGAGGGAGTAAAACACGAAGTTCAGGTTGATGAGGCCGAAACTTCTCTGAAACTGGTGAAAATGATTACATATTAAAATAATGTTTTTCGCACTTGCTAGTGCGAAAAACATTCTCTCTTACTTAGAGGATAGGTAGATGATCAATGGTGGAAAGTGACCGGCTCGGTCCGCTTACCAATACCCTGCTCTAAGTTGTGCTCGGCAAGATCCAGAGCCACTTGTTGAGTTGTCTGATCTTTCTCCTCAGCCAAAGAATAGATTTTCAGCAAGACATCGTAAATCTGATCGACATTTTTTCGAGCCACCGTGGGGCTATAACCCTCTTTGTAGATCTCCACACAGACATTGTACAATCCACCCCCGTTGATCACGAAGTCTGGAGCGTAGAGAATTCCCCGTTTTTTGAGCTCCACTCCATCGTCATCAGTGAGAAGTTGATTATTGGCAATCCCGGCCACTACCTTGCACTTAAGCTGGGGGATAGTCTCAGGATTGATAATACCGCCCAGCGCGCAAGGAGAAAAGATATCGCACTCCACGCCATAGATCTCGCTCGGATTGACAACTTCAGCCCCAAACTCTTTGACCGCTTGGCTGCATTTGGCACTATTGACATCGGTGACAATCAGCTTGGCTCCAGCCCAGAAGAGACTGCGGGCCAGCTTCATCCCTGTGGCTCCCAATCCCTGTATCGCAACCGTGCGCCCTTTGACAGAGCAGCTACCCCAGACATGTTTACAAGCCGCCTGAATCCCACGAAATCCACCAAAAACGGTGTAGGGAGATGGATCATCGCTACACTTCGGATGGGGCAGCCCCACAGCATAGCGAGTCCCCTTGCTAACGACACCGAGATCGGTAAGCGTCATCCCCACATCTTCTGCGCAGATGTACTCACCCTCAAAAGCATTGACTGCTTCGGCAAAGGCTAGTAGAAGTTTTTCTGATTTTTCACCGTCGGTGATGATCACACTCTTACCACCACCCGTTCCAGTCTGAGCAATAGCTGCTTTGTAGGTCATAGAACGAGAAAGACGGAGCACATCGGTGAGAGCATCATCGAAATTTTTGTAAGGATAGGCACGAGTTCCGCCCAACGCAGGACCTAGGCGAGTATCGTGAATCGAGATAATGGCGTGCAGACCCGACTCTTTATCGGTCACTTCAACCACTTTTTCATAACCATCGATGGCTAGCTCTTTGAATACTAAACTGCTTGTAGATGAACCCATTATTTGCCCTCCTAAAATACAAGATTGACAACCATTTTCGCACAAAATTCTCATAAATGTCAAACAGTGTTGACTATTGATCTATTCTTTAATATTATGCGAGCTATTATGACACATAATCTCAATTGGAATTTAATGAATCTCTACTGTCGGGCTCATCCCTGGCATGGAGTCGATATCGGAATAGAAGCCCCTGAGGTAATCCATTGCTATATTGAAATAGTCCCTACTGATACTGTAAAATTTGAAATTGATAAACCGACGGGCCTATTAAAAGCCGATCGGCCTCAAAAATTTTCCAACTACTGCCCAGCCCTCTACGGGCTAATCCCCCAAACCTTTTCCGGAAAACGTGTGGGAGAATACTGCTGCAAAAAGACGAAGCGCAAAAATATCCAGGGAGACCACGATCCCCTCGATATCTGTGTGCTCACTGAAAAAGAGATCCTCCGAGGAGATATCCTTGTCTCAGCGGTTCCGATTGGAGGTTTCCGAGCTATCGACGGCAACGAGGCTGACGATAAGATCATTGCTGTCCTCAAAGATGATCTGGTCTACAAAGATATTCGTGATATCAAAGACTGCCCAGCCAACCTGATCGACCGTTTACGCCACTATTTTCTCACTTACAAGGATTTTCCCGAAGATATTGCCGACAAAGCTAAGCGACGGATGGAGATCACCCATATCTATGGCAAGAAAGAGGCGCAGGAGATCATCAAGCTATCTCAGTTGGATTACGAAGAGCACTTCGAAGAGATTCGTAAGACCCTCTTCGGCACTAATTAGGCACCTACCCGTTCTTCATGCTGGGCGATCACAAGACGGGTAGAGACCACTGCATCTGGGCTGAGGCTAATGCTGTCAATGCCACAATCTATGAGAAACTGAGTAAATTCGGGATAGGTAGAGGGGGCGTCTCCGCAGATGCCGATCTTTCGACCCCGCTCCTTCGCAACCGTGATGACCTGTTTGATCATCCGCTTGACCGCTTCGTTGCGCTCATCGTAGATATCGGCCACCAGCTCGCTATCACGGTCCACGCCGAGGATCATCTGAGTCAGGTCATTGCTCCCAATGCTGAAACCATCAAAGATGTCGCAGAATTGATCCGCTAATATGACATTGCTAGGAAGTTCGCACATGACGTAGACCTCCAGCCCATCCTTGCCTTGTGGTAGGCCATTGTTTGCCATCTCCTGAAGCACCTTTTTGCCTTCTTCGGGTGTGCGGCAGACTGGCACCATGACTTTGAGATTGGTAAGACCAAACTCCTCACGCACTTTCTTGATCGCCTGGCATTCGAGCGCAAACCCTGCCCTATAGCCAGGCTTGTAGTAACGGGAGGCTCCTCTCCAGCCGATCATGGGATTCTCCTCTTTGGGCTCAAAATAGCTCCCTCCGATAAGGTTGGAGTACTCATTGGTCTTGAAATCGCTGAAACGCAAGATGACGTCACGAGGGTGAAAGGCAGCAGCAATAATCGCAATGCCCCTTGCGAGCTTGTCTATGTAAAACTGCTTTTTATCCTCATACCCAAAGGTCATCTCTTCGATCTGTTGGCGTGTCTCTGGATCTTTGACTTTATCAAACTCCACCAGAGCCATCGGATGAATCTTGATGTATTCGGTGACAATAAACTCCTCACGCGCCAACCCGACCCCATCGCTGGGCAAAAAGCTGAGCTCAAAGGCCTCGTCTGGATAGCCGACATTGATCATCACCTTCGTTTTAGGTCGTGGGATCTTCTCAATCTCAATCTTATTGACTTTGAAGTCGAGGAGCCCCTCATAGACTATTCCATGCTCTCCTTCAGCACAGCTGACAGTAACCTCTTGGCCAGTTTTGATGAGCTGCGTGGCGTTGTTGGTACCGACAATACAGGGCAGGCCAAGCTCTCGGCTAACGATGGCGGCATGAGATGTGCGTCCGCCCCGGTTAGTCACAATCGCAGAAGCGATCCGCATGATCGGCACCCAATCAGGGTCGGTCATCTCGGTTACGAGCACTTCACCGCTCTTAAATTTGGCGATATCCTTGGCATCTTTGATGACATGAGCAGGCCCTTGCGCGATCTTGTTACCCACACTCTTGCCGGTGGTGAGCACCTTCCCTTTTTGAAGAATCTTGTACTCTTCGATGATGTTGGGATTTTTCTGAGACTGGACCGTCTCGGGTCTTGCCTGAACAATATAGAGCTCACCTGTCTCTCCATCTTTTGCCCACTCCAGATCCATAGGAGTCCAATGCCCATTCTTCTGACTGTAGTGATCCTCGACAGCAACCGCCCACTCAGCCAGCTGGAGGGCTTCACTGTCGGTGAGACAGTACTTCTTTCTATCCTCAGCAGGTGTATTGACCTTTTTGATCGGATAGGCTCTATCTTCAGCGTAGATAATCTTGGTCTCTTTCTCTCCAAGTCGCTTATCAATGAGAGGCTTATACCCCTCCTTCAATGTCGGCTTGAAGACATAGAACTCATCGGGATTAACCATTCCTTGGACCACACTCTCGCCCAGACCATAGCTTCCTGTGATAAACACCACATTGGGAAAACCACTCTCGGTATCCAAGGTAAAGATCACCCCTGCGGAGGCCTGATCGGAGCGGACCATCTTCTGTACGCCGATGGAGAGGGCGACCTTGAAATGATCGAACTTCTTCTCCACGCGGTAGGCAATCGCCCGATTGGTAAAGAGCGAGGCAAAACAATGCTTGCAGGCCTCTAAAAGCTCTTCGGTGCCACTGATATTCAAAAAAGACTCCTGCTGGCCGGCGAAACTGGCCTCTGGAAGATCTTCGGCAGTCGCCGACGAGCGCACAGCCACATCGACATGCCCGACCTTGTAGAGAGTGGAGAGTTTGTGGTAGGCCTGAGCAATATCCTCCTGCAAATCCGAGGGAAGCTCACAATGCAAGACAATCTCTCGAGCCCTTGCCCCCGCCTCTGCTAGAGCCTTGGGATTTTTGACATCTAGCCCATCCAATGTTGCTTTTAGCTCATCCATCACCCCGGGCTTTTCGAGAAGATATCGGTAGGCAGCCGCCGTAATCGCAAACCCTTGAGGGATTTTAACCCCTGCTTTTTGGACATGACGATACATCTCTCCCAATGAGGCATTTTTGCCTCCCACACGAGGGACGTCCGCGATTTCAATTTCCTCAAACCACAGAATAAAAGGCTCTTTTGTCATTGTTTTTTTCCGTTCAACATGATTTCACCCCACTCTCGTTCCAACCGCTCGCGATCATCAGGATGGGCAATAGTGATCAGCGCCTGGGCTCGTTCTTTCAACGTCTTTCCAAAAAGATCGGTGACCCCATATTCAGTCACCACATAGTGAGCATGAGCCCGCGTGGTCACCACACCCGCACCCAACCTAAGCTGTGAGACGATCCGTGGGATCCCTTTGTGGGTGCGCGACGACAGAGCGATAATCGGTTTCCCGCCGCGAGATAGCGAGGCTCCACGCATAAAGTCCATCTGCCCACCGACTCCTGAGATAATCCTACTTCCAAGCGAATCGGCGCAGATCTGCCCTGAGAGATCGACCTCAACAGCCGGTACCTACGCCGGCCAATCCTTCCTGCGACGAACCTGCCTGACAGCCGTTATGCTGACGACCCTTTTGACAGACGGTCTCGGCGCCGGGGAAAGAACCGTCGTCGTCCTGACCGACAACTGGCATATCAAGCAGCTCGATAGCGACAAGCCGGACATAGCAGCCTTAACGCGCCAGGCCGCTTCTTTGGATAGAACCTGGCTGTCCGCCAGAATGCCCGCTCAAGTCCACGATATCCTGCTCGAACACGGGAAAATATCCGACCCGCACATAGGCAAAAATGCAGCCGAATCGGCTTGGGTTGGCCAAAAAGACTGGGCCTACCTCTGTAGCTTCCCGAGCCCGCCCAAGAGCGACGGACCCGTATTCCTGCGCTTCGGCGGACTCGATACCCTGGCGACCGCTTATCTCAACGGTACGAAAATCGGCGATTTCAACAACATGTATCGCGAGTATGCCGTGGATGTCCGAGAGCACCTCGCCCCAAAAGGCGACGACAATGTGCTCCTGATTATCTTCTCCTCTCCAACGCGTTTCATCGATCAGGTCCGACGCCCGCCCGTGGAAGCAGGTCGCCGGCGCTTATGCGTTTGTCGACGAGTTGGCGGCGCTCAGGCCGGCGGTCAGG
>JAAKFT010000065.1 GCA_011064935.1 Chlamydiota bacterium
CCTTTTATGTGAAAAAAGAGCTCGCCAACAGTGAGCATCCCTGTCACCGCTTCTGTATTGGAAATCGGGAGACTCTCTCCCACATCTCTCATGACGAGCTTATGGAGTGGTATCACGACCACTACAGCGCCAATCTGATGCATCTCGTCGTCCATTCCGCCCTTCCTCTCGAGGAACTTCAGGAACAGGTAGCCGCGATTTTTTCGGAGATCAAAAACAAAGAGAAGAGTCCTAACCACTTCCAGACCCCCCTTCTCTCCGCAGAGACGATGGGAAAGCTGGTAGCGATCACACCGATGCGAGAGGTCCAAAAGCTGGAACTCACCTGGGAACTACCCGTTGACTTTGGAAGAGACAAAGAGGTGCACGCGGATGATCTCGCAGGCTACATCCTCGGTCACGAAGGCCTCAATAGCCTGCTAGCTCTGCTGAAAAAAGAGCAGCTGGCAGAATCGTTGGCTTGCGGGCGAGAACAAGGGGGAAGAGATCAGCATTTCTTTACTATCTCTGTCGACCTGACGACAAAAGGGGTGAAAGAGTACGAAACAGTCATCCAGAGATGCTTTGAAGCTGTCGCCTCTTTGCAAAAAAGCGGTATTCCAAAGTACGTCTTTGATGAGATCCAGAGAAAAAATGAGCTTGAGTATACCTTTCAGCAGAGAAAAGATGTCTTCAAATCAGTGACCCATCTGGTAGTTCAAATGACAGACGAGCCACTAGAGACCTTTCCAAAAAAATCTCTTCTCCCAACTCTGTTTGATGAGACAAAGGTCAGCCAATTTCTCGAACTACTCTCTCCCAAAGAGTGCCATTTCACTCTGATTGCTAACCCCCAGATCAGTCGGGTAAAAACAGGCAAAAAAGAGAAATGGATAGGCGCCCACTATGGCCTCTTGCCCATTGCCAAGCAGAAATTAGATTCTTGGGCTCAACTTTCTCCCAATGAGGAGATCCGACTCCCCTCTCCCAACCGATTCCTCCCAGAAAACCTCGCTCTTGTGGACAACGAGGAGGAAGAGAGTCCCAAGCTGATCTACGAAAAGGAGTCAGGCAAAGTCTATCACTGCTGCGACTCCCGCTTTCTTGTGCCCGAAATTACCTGGTATCTGACTTTTAAAACTCCTGAAATCAAAGATGAAAACGCCAAAAGCACCGTTCTAGCCGACCTCTACTGCCATGCTGTCGAAGAGAGGCTCAACACCTATAGCTATGAGGCCAAATTGGGAGGGCTGGAGTATAACCTCTCCACCACTCACAATGGCATGATTCTCGCCATCAAGGGATATAGCGAAAAAGCCCCTGAACTACTCAACACCATATTGACAGAGCTCAAAGAGACCCGCCCTTCTTTGGAGGAGTTTCAACTCTATAAAAACACCCTTCAGAGAGAATATAGCAACCGAGCCAAGGCCTCCCCCATCGCTCAAGGGTTTGATCTTCTCTGGAGCGCGCTCTACAAAGAGTTCACTCCTGTTGCCGAGAAAGAAGAGATCACCCGTTTAATCTCTTATGATGACTTTATGCTCTTCTGTAACCAGATCTGGAAAGTCTGTTATATCGAAGGAACTTTCTATGGCAACCTCTCAGAAAAAGAGGCCATCGCCCTCTTCGATCAGATCGATGAAGAGCTAAAAGAGCGGCAACCCTATCCCCCTTCCCTCCACCCGAAAGTCATGATCGCCACCCTGCCGAGCGGCAAAGACCCCGCCTATCTCGCCAAAAAGAGCTCCTTGCCTGGAAATGTGGTCATCCTAACCCTCGATTGCGGCCGCTTCTCTTTCGACAGACAGGCCGCTCTTCAAATCCTCGCCAAAGGGTTAGAAGAGCCCTTCTTTTCTGAGCTCCGGACCAAACAGCAGACCGGCTACCTGGTAGCCAATCTAGCCAAAGAGGTCGAGAGACATCTCTACAGCTTCTTCCTTGTCCAGTCCAGCACTCACGACACACGCGACCTGCTTGCCCGCTTCGAGCTCTTTCTCGAGACTTCTCTGCGACAAGATCATCTCATCACCGAAGAGCGTTTTGAATCGATTCGCGCATCGCTGATCAACTCTCTGGAAAATCCGGCCGAAAATATGCCTAAAATGGGAAACCTCTACCATACGCTAGCTTTCGAATATGACGGAGAGTTTGACTGGCTAGAAAAGCGGATCTCAGGGCTCAAAGAGCTCACCTATGCCGAGTTTCAGGACTATACGAAGGAATTCCTAGGCAAGGAGAATAAAAAGCGCTTGGCCGTCTGCATCAATGGTGCTCTACCCAAAAAAGAGAGGTTTCGCTATCGCCATATCGCCAAACCTCAAACCCTGCGCAAAGAACTCACCTACCAAGACCGCGGCACATGAATAAGGTCAAATTCGCGATATTGAAAGGCACTGGGTTGCGTTGGACACAAATTGTTTCTCTCAAAAAAACCCAATTTTTCAGTCGCAAGATCATATGTAAGTACCAAACGGTTGTGTGCTAGCTTACCGTCCTTCATAGAGGAATAATTAGTATCACCTAAGTCGATCACTTGAGGTTTATGGTAAATCTCAGAAACAATCCTTTCGATCGTATGAACATCCACTATTTTTTCGCCCAGTTTCTTCAACGTTTTATTGAGGGAGAGAGCCAATGAAAAAGGAGAGAAATAGCTACCCTTGCATTTCTTTTTCATCATCTGCTGCAGTGGGACACTCCAGCCCACCCCAATCCTATCTAAAGTGGACCTCAATCCACCATCTAGAAATTCGGAAATGGGAATAACCAATAGCACCTCTCTGAAAAGCCACCTAAATAAAGGGTGCTTAGCAGAGAGAATCTGCGAAAAGACCCGCTGTCCGAAGTTTCTGAAAGTAGAGGTCTTTCTTTTTTTAAGATCTCCGATTTGCTCCTGAGTCATCAGGCCTAATCTGAGTAAGTTCAGAAAAAAAATCTCTTTTTTCTCATCATCCATTGTTTCTCTCAAAAGCGCCCTCCCAGGGCTCATAAGACATTGGTCGACAAAGCGGTTACAATCCCGCCAACAATGAGATGAGAGAGCCGGAGAGAACGTAGCAATATGAGCTTCATCCTGAATTAAAAAAACCAGGTCAGGATGACTTAAAGCGACGCTACTTGTCGTCTCGTAAGCAAGTAGCTTTGTAGCTAGGGATTGTACAAAGCGGGTTGGATTTGAGGAGCGCGATTGCTGAAACGAATAGGGCCTACGTAGTGCACTTAAGCTTATCCCTGCAGTTCCTCCAGAAGATGCAAAAAAAAGCAAACCACGCTCGCGTACATTTTTTTTCATAGCTTCTCTTCGCGATTCATCGAGTTCTTCAGAGGCGAAAATTTTCCCAAAATAGTCCGCCCAAGCCGTAGTAAAGCTTTCGGAGGAAATTGTGCTTTTGATGCTCTCAACACCGCAACGATACTCATCGGTCACAGGAAGCTCTTCGCTCAACTTGTCGACGACGGAACAAAAGGGCGTATAAAAATCTTTAAGACATTCTACTGTGAGATATTGGGAAAAAGGTAAATAGAAGAACTGAAAATAATATTTAGGGGCTGTATCCCAATCCAATTGAATATATCGTTTCTTTAACCAGAGTGCAGAGTTCAAGTGTTGCTCCAACTCTTTGAGGAAGGTAGAAAAGCGTGAATCTTTGCATAGACGGGGGGAATTACTCTTTAGCCCTTCTCCTACGCACCTAAAAACAGAGGTAACAAACGAACTTTTGGGGTAATTAGGAAATTCGGTCTGTCCCGCAACCCCCATCGAAGGGTCCCGCTTTCTATTCATCCCAAGAAACTCGATCCTTGAAACCATCAGCTGTTGTAAAGTGTTACAGGGTCCGCTCTTCCCCCCTTTCGCTTCCATTTCTTCTTTAACAAGCGGAAAAATAGGGATCTCGGTCTCTTCGTCAAATGGGAAAGTCCCTTTTGACAACATCTCAATATACTGTGAATAGACCCAGACAGGATCCGTCTGGATGAGATAGATCAGAGTCGCTACCGCATGGCAGTTACAATCGTTATCCATCTGGCGAAGATCGAAAAAAAGAGCCCGTAGAGCGGCTCGTTTAGCGTGCAGAGGAGTGACTTGCTCTTCACTTTCCAGCTGAAGGTCCACTTTTACGACCGATCTCATCACAGGAGCTACACTCAAAGACCCATGATCCGGAAACGAGCCCTCAATTAAACCGGATATAACCCGCCTGAGTTGCTCACGATGCTCATCACATAGTATGGAAACGATAGGGCGGCTCTGCAATAGATCGAGAGCAGCATAGAGCCCACCTTTATTGAACTGATCTCCATCAGTCAGGATCATCTCAACTAATGCGTGTAAGATATAATTAACCTTCTCCTCATAACCAACCTTCCCCGCTTTCAGGGTATTTAGCCTTTGAGAGATTTCGCTTAATAGATCACTATAGGTCTCAGCCGCAGCAGTAGCTGGCGGAGAATAGGGCTTTGCAACTTTAAGCGCTCTCACCGCAGTCTCCTCCACTTGACCAGCTGGCACTGTTTTACGCTTCCTCTCCATTCTTTGAGAAGCCGATGCAGATCTAGTAAACTCATTATTATTACTAACAGAAGACATATTTGATGACCTATTAAACTTAATTTACTAAACAATAGTAACATACTAAATAATTATTAGAAATGGATATCTCAATTATTAAATAAATTAATATATCCATGAGAGAGCTTTCTAAAAAAATTTACTGCCTAAAAAAGCCTTCTATCGAAAAGCTGTATTGTTCTGGAATTTTCTCCCCTAATTCTGTAGAGTGGTGCTGTTATGCGTCTATCAAAGCTATTTTTTCATACTTTTAAAGAGGCTCCCGCTGAAGCCGATATTATCTCTCATCAACTTCTCGAGCGTGGGGGATACTTACGCAAAGTCGGGAAAGGTCTCTTTATCTACACGCCTCTTATGTGGCGTGTCCTGAAAAAGATCTCTGCCATCGTTCGAGAGGAACTCGACCGGGCCGGCTGTCAGGAGATCTCCATGCCTCTGCTCCATCCTGCGGAGATCTGGAGGGAGTCCGGCAGATGGGAGGCGTTTACCTCCGAAGAGCTGCTCTACACTCTCAAAGATCGAGAGGATCACGAATATTGTCTAGGACCTACCCACGAGGAAGTGGTGGTCAATCTGATCTCCAACTGGATCACGAGCTACAAAAACCTACCTCTCAACCTCTACCAAATCGGCAATAAGTTTCGTGATGAGATTCGTCCCCGTTTTGGCTTGATGCGAGCCAAAGAGTTTCTCATGAAAGATGGATACTCTTTCTCTTCCTCTTCCGAAGGGATGGAAGAGCAGTATGAGGTGATGCGCCAGGCCTATAACCTAATCTTTAAACGTCTCGGACTAGACTTTGCTATCGTCGAAGCCCATGGAGGCAAGATCGGAAAAGGTAAGTCGGAGGAGTTTCAGGTCAAAGCGGAGATCGGAGAGGATGTGGTGATGGTCGCTGGCGACTATGCCTCCAACGTCGAAGCGGCCGTTGCGATCGCTCCAGATTATCCTTTCGAGTCCACTCTCAAAGAGAGGAAACGGATCGATACTCCCAATACCACCTCCATCGAAGCGCTCTCGGCTTTCACAAAAATTCCTCCGCAGCAAATTCTCAAAACCATGCTCTACAAACTCGTCTTCACTGATCGCGAAGAGTTTGTCGCCATAGGCATCCGTGGCGACCGTCAGGTCAATGAGCTGAAAGTCACTACCCACTTTGGTGCGATGGAAATCGTGGCTGCCAATGAGGATGAGATCAAAAAATTGACCGGAAGTCAGGCTGGTTTTATCGGCCCGATCGACCTCAAACTCCCCTTCTACGCCGACCAAACCTGTCAACCAATGACCAATTTCACCTGCGCCGTCAATGTTGTTGATATCCACGACACCAATGTCAATTGGGAGAGAGATATTCCCAGGCCGGCTGAATTTTATGACTTTCTGCTCGCCGAAGAGGGAGACCGCTGCCCCCACTCACCAGATACCTACCACATTCAGCGCGGAATTGAAGTTGGACACATCTTCAACCTGGGAACCCTCTACACCAAAAAACTGAACGCCCTCTTTCAAGATGAGAAGGGCCAGATGCAGCCTTTTTGGATGGGGACCTACGGGATTGGGATCGGCCGCACTGCTGCAGCCTGCGTGGAGCAGCACCACGACGAGAAAGGGATTATCTGGCCTCTGGCCATTGCCCCCTTCAAGGTCTTTATCACGGCTGTATCGACCAAAAACCCCGATCAGGTCAAGGCGGCAGAAGGGATATATGAACAGCTCCAAAAACTTGGAGTCGAGCCTCTGCTCGACGATCGTAATGAGAGATTGGGGCTAAAGCTCAAGGATAGCGACCTTATAGGCATTCCCTACAAGATCATTGTGGGAAGAGCTTTTGATCAAGAGGGAAAAGTAGAGATTGAATCCCGAACAGGCGAAAAGACTCTCCTAACCCCCGAGAGCCTCTCATCATGGGCTAAAGAGTTGAAAATCTAGACTGGTGAGTGCACCAGGCAATGGAAGTGGAGAAAGTGGGGCGCGTGAGACTGGATAACAGGCTCTATCCGACGTAGAGCAGCTGTCTCTTCTTCGCTCTTTCTCTGGCTCGCCTCGTGGCACTCCTTCGAACGCTTTGCGATTTCAACTAGGTTCTTTCTAAAAATCTCCAATACCTCGAGAATCACCCGATTGATGGCGATATCCCAAAAGAGTTTCATAAGCTCAGGGTCAAACCGCTGCGCTTGGGGCAGCAGCCCCGGCCAAAAAAGATCCAAATATTGTTTATTACAGGCTTCTGTTTTCATATACTCTTATTGTACAACGACTTAAAGAAACTGTCAAGAAGGCGGCAAACTCAGCACTCTTGGGTTGAGAGTGCTAAAAAAGCTTGACTGCTTTTCTCATCCTAGGTTACACTAGCCTCAAAATGAAGGAAATTGTGAAGAAGTCAAAAAAAGAAAGCCGAGAGCACGAGGTCCTACTAGGCCTGGTAGAGCTCTATCTGAGGGAGGGAAAGCCGGTCGGCTCCAACACCCTTCGAGAACAGGGGTTTGAGAGGCTCAGCTCAGCGACGATTCGCAACTACTTCGCTGAGCTTGAGAAACAGGAGTTTCTCAAGCAACCCCACGCCTCTGGAGGCCGGGTGCCAACTGAGAAGGGTTTCCGCCTCTATGCCACGGAAAGTTTGACGAAGCAGGTCGTCGCTCCCGAGATTGAGGAGAGACTTCAAATCTTAAGGGATTGGGAGACCAAAAACGTCTCGACCTATCTACAAAATGCTGGTGAGCTGCTTGGGGAGATCACCGGGTGCGCCTCCTTTCTCTCATCAGTTCGGTTCGACCACGACTTTATCCTAGATATCAAGCTAGTCGATATCGATAACACCCGCATATTGTGTGTATTGATCACCGATTTCGGGCAAATTCTCACAGAGGTTCTCGCTCACGAAGGAAAAATCGGGGCTTTTGCCCTCAAGAGGATAGAAAACTACTTTCTGTGGCGTTTGAAAGGACAGAAAGCTGACGAGAAGCCCGAAAATCTGACTCCGGAAGAGGAGCTCACAGCACAGGCTCTCTACAATGAGATAATGGTCCGATATATCGTCAGATATTCCAATTTCAGCGATGAGGATATATATCGCAGCGGATTTTCTAGGTTACTGGCCTATCCTGAGTTCAATGATCCAGTCACTCTATCATCAGGACTGGCGATTTTTGAAAATAGCTCCCATATGCGCTTGCTTCTCAGCGACTGCGCTAGTGGCGGAGAACTTCGTTTCTGGATCGGCTCTGACCTGGCTCCGTACGCTGCGGCTGCCTCAAGCTGTTCGGTGATTGCTATGCCTTACAAAATCGGACAGATCACAGTAGGGGCGATTGGCATTTTAGGACCCTGCCGCATGCCTTATCGCTCACTGTTTGGAACATTGAAACTATTCGGAGAATGTGTGAGCGAGGCACTGACGAAAACACTTTACAAGCACAAGCTCACCTTCCGGCAACCGCGCAGTGGCACCACCCCCTATCTCGAGAAGGCGGAAAACAAGCTATTGGAAATTAAGGAGTAATGGATATGAACAAAGAAAAAGAAGAGATGCCTGAAGAGGAGCAAGCTGCGGGCGAGGAGGAGAAGACCCTCCTGGCGCTTCAGCACAAGCTTGAAGAGTGTCAGGATAAGTACCTTCGTCTTCTGGCCGACACGGAAAATACTCGAAAACGGATGCAAAAAGAGCGCAAAGAGCTCACTCAATACTCCATTGAAAATGTCATTGTAGAGTTTCTCCACCCACTGGACAGCTTTGAGAAAGCACTCAAATTTGCCGAAAGTTCCTCGGAAGAGGTGAAAAGCTGGGCAGTAGGGTTTGAAATGATCCTGGATCAGTTTAAGCAGGTACTCCTCAACCACGGCATCAAGGAGTATGACTCTCTAGGAAACCGCTTTGATCCCCATCTCCACGATGCGATTGAAATGGTCGAGACCGACGAACAGGAACCTGGGGTAGTTGTCGAAGAGGCAGTTCGGGGTTATTGCACAGGCGATCGCGCGATACGAGTAGCGAGAGTGAAGGTATCCAAAGCCCCTGCCCCTGAATCCAAAGAAGAATTACAAGAAACAAATCAAGAGAAGGAAGAAAATGGCTGAACAAAAAAAGAAAAGCAAAAAAATCATAGGGATTGACCT
>JAAKFT010000066.1 GCA_011064935.1 Chlamydiota bacterium
GCAAATTCTTGCAAACTAATAAGTTTACCTGCGAATTTGCGCCGCGCATCTGAAGCGCTGAGTTATCAGAAACACCCAACTTATTTCTTTCCGAGCCCTAAGGAATTGACTATATTATAGAAGCTTTGTTCCTTTTCGATGAGGGCGCGAAAGAATGGGAAGCGTCTCTTCTAGAGTCACACAGTTAACTTCAAAAGATTGACTAAGTTGATCCTTGATCTTATCGATCACATGTTCCTGACTGGGAAAATAGTCTCGTAGACGGCAGAGAAACTCATCGTGATCCCGTTCTTCACGATAAGCAGGTCGTCGTTTGGGCAGGTGGAGGTAGTTCATCTTTTCAGCGTCAAAATCCCACAAGAAAGAGGTGTGGTGAAGCCACCGGTCCTTTTTGATGTACTGTGCATTGCCTCCGAACTTCTTCTCTCCAAAGACATAGTCATTCTCTTGGATTTCAAAAGTCGGGAAGGTTGGTTTGTAGATCTTCTCCGTCCATTCCAAAATCGAGCGAGGATAGGTCGGCACATTGAGCTCTTTGCTGTTGCAGATAAAGGAGACAAAGAGCGTCTGACCATCGACATAGACCGTCCCGCCGCCGCTAAAACGCTTGATGACAGGAATATTATCTTGCTGGACACGCGGTAGATCGAGAAGCTCTTCAGGCTTGGCTGAGATCCCCATCACAATGGCTGGAGGGACGCCGCTGTTGATCAGGCACCAGTTGCCCTCATCGGCCCGTAGAAGCGCCTCCTCGAGTTGCAGCTGCTCAAAGATGGGAAGCCCGGAGAGATGGAGCAGCGAAAAGGTCGTCATGCAGCCACCTCGCTCTTGCGTAGTGCAATCATGAGCACTTGAATGTCAGCTGGTGAAACTCCCGAAATACGTGAAGCTTGACCCATTGTTTGAGGTAGATAGTGTTGCAACTTCTCCTTGGCCTCATTCCGCAATCCCAAAATCGGCAGGTAGTCAAACGCTTTAGGAATCTTGATCTTTTCGATGTTCTCAAACCGGTTTACCTCGACCTCTTGCCTCTGAATGTACCCCGCATATTTGAAGTTGATCTCGATCTGGAAGTTGATCTCCTCACCAAAATCGATCACCTCTTCCGGATACTTCTCCACTAGATTACCGTAGCATATTTCTGGACGCCTCAGTAGCTGAGCAATCGAAAGCATCTTGCCATCGGCCTTCTTGTAGATTTTTGCCAGTCGAAGATTCTCCTGTTCTACGATCGCTCTCTTCTTTTGCAGCTTGGCATGGCGTTGCTCATCGATGAGTCCTAACTCATAGCCGTATTGCCTGAGCCGCAAATCAGCATTGTCTTGTCGCAGCAGCAGACGATGCTCGGCGCGACTGGTAAACATCCGATAGGGTTCGGTGATGGTTTTGGTGATCAGATCGTCGATCATCACCCCGATATAGGCCTCACTTCTTCCCAAGACAAAAGGCTCTTTTCCAAGCACCTTCCCAGCCGCATTGATACCTGCGATCAACCCTTGAGCAGCCGCCTCTTCATATCCCGTCGTTCCGTTGATCTGACCGGCAAAATAGAGCCCTTCTACCCGTTTCGTTTCCATAGTAGGAAAGATCTGCCCGCTCGGCAGATAGTCATACTCAATCGCATAAGCAGGTCGCATAATCTTCGCTTTCTCTAGGCCTGTAATTGAGTGGACAATACGAACTTGCACATCGAAAGGTAGAGAGGAGGAGATCCCATTGACATAGACCTCTTCAGTATTGATCCCTTCAGGTTCGAGGAAGATCTGATGTCTCTCTTTGTCGGGAAATTTGCTGATCTTCTCCTCGATCGAGGGGCAATAACGCGGTCCAGTTCCCTGGATTTTGCCTGAAAAGAGAGCAGAACGGTGAATATTCTCCTCAACAATTTGCTGCGTCTCTTCGGTTGTATAGGTGATCCAGCAGGAAATCTGTGGAAGACGCTGCCTCTCTTCACGATCGAAAGAGAAATAGATCCCTTCTTCTCCAGGCTGTTCTTCGATATGCGTGAAATCGATCGACTGTTTGTTGATTCGTGGCGGCGTGCCCGTCTTTAAACGTTCCAGCTGAAAGCCATGTTCTTTTATAGAGGTCGAAAGACCTATAGAAGGATGATCGCCCGCTCTGCCACCTTCAAAGCTGTTCTCACCAATGTGCATCAGCCCCTGCATAAAGGTGCCTGAAGAGAGGATCACACACTTGCCCGGGAAAAAGATCCCCTCTTTGGTCGCCACTCCGCTCACACATCCCTTTTCGATCGCAATGCTCTCGACTTGAGCTTGATAGATCTCAAGATTTGGGCACAATTCGAGCCGATGTTTCATCTCATGCTGATAAGCGACCCGATCAGCCTGGGCTCGTGGAGACCTCACAGCCGGCCCCTTTGAGCCGTTTAGCATCCGAAACTGAATCCCTGTTCGATCGATCACTCTGCCCATCTCGCCGCCCAGAGCGTCGATTTCGCGCACTATCTGGCCCTTGCCTATCCCGCCGATGGCAGGATTGCAGCTCATTTTGGCAATCGTATCGAGATTGGATGTTAAAAGAATTGTTGAAGCGCCACGTCGTGCAGACGCCAACGCAGCTTCACAGCCTGCATGGCCGCCACCAACGACGATCACATCAAATTTAGAAGGATAGTTCCACACAGCCTGCCTCTAATTGCTTACGATTCGTAAGCCATCTAGACTTACTTCTTGTTCTTGTGTCTATCGCGACGACGTCTCTTCTTGCGCTTGTGTTTGGCGATTTTTGATCTACGTTTTTTCTTAACAGATGACATTAATACTCCTAAAACCCCTAAATCATACTCCCTTGAGAAGAAAAAGTAAACCTCGAATTATTTCTACAAGGCCATGCACATTCTTTCCTTTGCAGGAGGAAAGAAAAGATGGCCTATTCCCTTCAGGGAAGGAAATATAGAATTATTTTGAATATGCTATCGAAGGTGAATTAAAAAGAGGCGTAGGGGGCATTCTCATCGACATCGACATGGATCGGGGTGTAGTTGCGGAATTGAGCTAGCTCTTTGACGAAATTGAGGTTGATATTGCCGATGCCGCCATGTCTGTTTTTAGCGATGATGAGTTCAGCCATTCCTGGCTTGTCATTGGGATCATAATACTCTCTTCTGAGCAGAAACATTAGAATATCAGAGTCTTGTTCTATGCTATTGTGAACGATAATATCGTTAGCCACAAAATTGTGCACATTCTCAACGGTTGCGTCATAAACATCTTCGATACCCAGTTCTGTAATAGAGGTAATTTTATCCCAGTAAACGTCAGATTCTGCCAGATTGAGGAGAGATTGATCCTGGAAAATAGTGTATAGTCGCTGCATACGATTGCGAGAGATCCCATGTTTAAATAAGGGCGAACCGCAGTATGACATATCCAATTTCTCACAGACTTGTCTCCACGTGAAGCCTCTTTTCTCCTTTGCAGGAGTGACAAATAGGGACCAAGCTTCTTTTGGGATGGTGTCATTATTAGGATTGGCTTTTATTTCATTAAGTTCTGCAAGTAGCCGAGGCGTTTGATGACCACGTTTACCAACTGATCCAACTTTTTGCAGAAAAAGGGTTTGAGCTTCTTTTCCTTGGATGTGCACCTGATACATGTCACGATAGCCCTTTTTAGAAGGGACAGTTTTAAGTGTACTTTGAATTCCAAGGTGCAGGAGGAGATGGTGAACTTGTTTTGCCAGAACAGGACTGGAACTTGCGTAGTAAATTGCAGCTGAAGGTTTTCTGCCTTTCAATATTTTGGAACTAATATTCCCATCTGTTGCCCAGAGATGTTTTAAAAAAAGGGCTATTTTCTTTACGGAGGTTTGGAAGATGGTAAGAGGTAGGCTCTTTTCGTAAGAACGTACGCGTTTGATGCCCAAACGGTCAAACCAATCCGTAATAGGATGGTGTTTATTATGGGTTAGCTTGAATGGAGATGGAAGATAGAGGTGATACCAGTTTTTTTGGCGAACGAGACGAGGGTTGATATTGAATAATCGTTCAGAGATATCGCTGACTATCTCAAGATTTTCTTCATCCTCACTTGTGTAGTGATAGGGCTGACGTGGTAAAATACATCCATCGCCAATCAGATGCGCTAGAAAAGAAAGCTCATCTTCATTGATCGAAGAAGTAGGGTTAGAAATATCGATTTTTCTTGGGAGGGCAATCCGGTCGCCTTGTTTGAGTTGTTCGAGAGAGGTCCAGCCATTGAGTTTAAGGAAAGGATGGTTGCTGCTGGCTTTGATAGTACGACCACTTTTTGTTTTAAGTTCGTAGACACGTTTTTTGCCAGAATGGAAAGCTTTGGTGAGTTTGTGCTTGCCCACCTTGAGGTTTTCATCAACGGCATGGACATTGAGGGGAGTTTGCACTTCTCGCTCAGCTAGTTCTTTAATCGTATAGAGCTTGCCTGTATCAGCATCTTGGATAAGCGAATCTCCAGTGAGGCATCCACTTTCACGTAGGTCGCTCATCATGGGGCGGTGGCCCGCGCGCTCTTCGACTTTTCTGGAGAGCTGGGAGATGGTAATAATCGGGATATCCAGCTCACGAGCCAAAGTCTTGAGCATTCTAGAAATTTCGGAGATTTCATTCTGCCGGTTTTCCGTGTTTCGGTTCGATCCTGAGCCGGAGAGCAGCTGTAGATAGTCAATGATCAAGAGTTTGATATCGTAGACTTCTTTCATTCGACGGGCTCGGGCTCGTAGATCGGTGACCCTAAGGCCAGGTTGATCATCGATGATCATGGTGTGATTTTGGAGCTGGCTCACACAGGAGACGATTCTCTGGAACTCAACACCGCTCAGGGCTCCCGTTTGAATCTTGTTTGACTCCACCTCTGCTTGTGAGCAGATCACACGATGGAGCAGCTGCTCAGCGGTCATTTCAAGCGAGAAGATACCAACCGGCATATTGTTCTTAAAACAGACGTTTTCGGCGATGTTCAGTGCAAAAGCGGTCTTTCCCATGGCAGGTCGGGCTGCTAGGATGATGAGGTGAGAGTTGTTGAGCCCATTGATAATTTTGTCGACGTCCATGAAATGGGTGGCAATACCAGTGATGCCAGAGTCTTCGGGGCCGCGCGTCTGAAACTGCTCTTGCCGCTGTTGTAGCTCTTTGATGTAGGGGAGTTTTGAAAAGGCTTTGGTGCCACTCAGCAGCTCACTGACCAACACACCGCTTTCGGGGTTGGCACGCTGACTGATCTTGAAGAACATCTGCTGCGCATCATCGAGCGTGATACCCACATCTTGGGGCTCTTCGAGGGCGTTTTTTTCGACTATTTGGGCGGCGCGGATCATCTGCCTCAAGATAGCCTTTGATTTGACGATCTGGGCGTACTGCTCGATGTAGGCAGAGGTGCCGGCGTATTGGGCTAGCGTGGTGACATAGCTGGCTCCGCCGATAGAATCGAGTTTCTCCATCCGCTTGAGTTCTTCGCAGACGAGATGGACATCGGCCGGCTTATCTTTTTTGTAGGCCTCTTTGAGAACCTGGAAGACGAGTTTGTGCTCGGTGTAGTAGAAATCGGTGTCATCGAGTAGATCGGCGGCGATATTTAGGCTATTGATGCTCGTGAGCATACAGCCCAGCACCATCATTTCGGATTCTTTGGAATTGGGGGCAACTTTTGCTTTGTCAGCCATAAGGTAAAAAGATACGTAAGTAGAGGCCAAAAGTCCAGTCCAGATTTTCACAATTGCCCAAAAAGAGTAGAGAGGGCTATGCTGCTTGATCGTCTGTGGAAAGATGGCTGAGTGGCCGAAAGCACGTCCCTGCTAAGGACGCGTACCCGTAAGGGTACCGAGGGTTCGAATCCCTCTCTTTCCGTTTTTTGGCGGCATCTTTTGACGATCACTTCTCCGCCGTGCTTCTCGCACTGCCGTCGTCGTGATCGTCAAAATCTGCTCGCCAAAAATTAGGAAAGAGAGCGAGCCGATGATTCGGCTCGCGTAGGGATTCGAAAGCTTGAAACGGCTGAGCCCTGCGAAGCCGTAAGCCCGCCCTGGAAGGGCGAATCCCGCATCCCTCCTCTCGGTAGCCTTCAATCATGAGATCGATCTCTGGTGATCGTCCGTACTACTCGTACTGCCGTCGTCGCAAACCACCAAATCTGCTCACCAAAAATTTATCCGAGGGTTGGCTTGGAAAGGTTGGTGCAAAATGTCATATTGTCAGGTCTGCCCTCAAGGCTCTTATTGGCGATCCTCCAATACCGTATGTAGTTCTCTCCATGGAAGAGCGGTTATAGTATCCGTTAACTTCTGTGCTCGAGGTATTCGACAAATCACATAACCCTGGGAACTATTCGAATATTCTTTAATAAAAGCATGGACGTGACGCGCATCCCGGGAACTTGGGTTCTCTGTCCACTTTACCTCGACCGGTGTGTATTGATTCTCCTTCTCAACAATCCAGTCTACCTCAGCTCCAGCCTGATCACGCCAAAAAAGCAATGAGCTTTTCTGTGGAACTGTTCTCATCAGGCGCAGCAGTTCAAGGCCTACCCACTGTTCGAACAGATCACCCATGTACTTGTCAGGAATATCTCGCCCTTCTCCAGCTGCAATCCGCCGAACACCCAGATCATAGATCAAAAACTTTGGAGACTTGATCAGTTTCTTTCGCGTGCGCGACTGTGATAAAGCCTCTACCCTCTCAGCCACAAGGCAGTCCACAAGAATCTGGTAGTACTCGCGGATGGTTGGATTTGAAACCCCAACATCTTGTGATAGCTTATGGAAATTGCTGATCGAGCCAGATTCAAGAGCTGCTAGTTTCAAAAAGTTGCTGAAGGCGCCGATATTTCTGACAAGCGCCTCTGAGCGGATCTCCTCTTCTAAGTAGGTCGTGACATAGGAAAATAGATCTTCTTCCCGATTCTCCGCCGATTCCTCCGAAATAATTTGTGGTAGTGAACCATAGAGAAGCAATTCTTCGATCGATGGAGACAATGTTGTCATTTCACTAATAAGCAATGGATCCATACGCAATATGACGACACGTCCAGGCAGTAGATTGGCATCCCCCTCGCGCCGGAGTTTACGTGCTGATGATCCCGTCAATATAAATTGTGCAACTTGTGAGTCAATTAAGTCCTGGACGGCATCTAATAGTGGCATAACCTTCTGGACTTCATCGATAATTACCAAAGGAAGTTTGGATGTCATCGCTTCTACTTCACGAGTGAGCCGCCCTGGATCCTTTTCGTATATCTGGCGGGTAGCTGGTCGGGCTAGGTTAATATAGAGGTCTGCATTGAGGCTTTTGACAAGAGTTGTTTTTCCGGTTTGGCGTGGACCGAGCAGTAATATACTCTTCCTCCGATTTAGAGCTGTCTTAAAGCGCTTCCCTATTTGCCTAGAAATAAAGTCCATATGAAATATCTCTGCCTTTTATAAGCTTTGTCTTAATTATACCGGGTGTATTTAACTTAAGTCAAGGAAATGTGTATTTAATGGGAGCTCAGTTTTTAATTCAATGGTACCCAGTTGGATCTAAGGCCTCGTGATGTTTACTGATCGCGGTAGCGATTTAACTCTGAACAGCCCCGTGTGGAGGCGTAAGCCGGAACGCGGGGTTCTGGGGTTTCTGAGAGATGAGCCCCGGAAGGGGCGAAACAACTACACAGGTTCTTTCGCCCCTCCCGAGGCTCAACAATTCTTATCTTCTCTTTCACCCCGCGTTCCAGCGAAGGCCTTCGGCCAACGCTTTCACACGGGGCTGATTAGAGTTTGATCGCTGCCGCGATCCCCCCAAGACCCTTTCTCCCCAAAATACGTGCCCGATCCCGCGTGCGTGCCCAAATTTGCAATCTATTTCCCTTATGATTAGACTCTTAGTCTTAATCCCAACCAGGAGGTTTTTATGTCGATGCAAGTTGTTTCTAGTGGTGATACAGGCCAATGTGTTACATTTAATAAATCTTTTACCAGTAAGACGCTCTGTGGTGAGCAGTTAGAAAGCAAGCCGAGCATTTTTCTCCCTCTGAATACCACTTTTTCAGATGTTCTAAAAATGATTTAGCAAATATTTCAATTGAGTCTAGGTACTGGCGATAATGCGTTCAGTGCTGTAAAGTATAGTTCAGGATCTAGATGTGCCGTGACTTTTTCCCGCCTTGTGAAAGCGAGAAGAATCCCGTTGCAGCTCCCATATGTTTGAAGGTCTGTGAGGAAGGCGCATTTGGAGCAAAAAAGACAACTTGCGACGGAATGCTCTTCCCTGTTTTGGACAATAAAGACAATCCTGATGCTATCTGTTCGGGTATTTCAACATCAGCAGGAGCTTCACTACGGGGAAGCAGCTTATCGCTCTTGACAGTCCTAGGCACGCTAGTTTTAGCGCCGCGTAGCAAAACACAATTAGTTATGTTAACTACTGCGGCAGCTCTTCTTGCTATGAATGTTTTGACCACCGAATTAGCGCGGATCCCATCCAACTAGTTTTTGGACCTACTCCCTCATCGACAAGAGAAACTCGGCGTTGGAGTTGGTCTTTCTCAGCCGTCCAAGCAGAAGATTCTTTCACCCCTCCCGGGGCTCAACAATTCTTATCTTCTCTTCACCCCGCGTTCCAGCGAAGGCCTTCGGCCAACGCTTTCACACGGGGCTGATTAGAGTTTGATC